>CAUQGR010000068.1:0-8789 GCA_963517545.1 uncultured Streptococcus sp.
GTGGCATTAAAATATCCTCCAATAGTTTTACTTTACTAATAGTATACAGGAGGAGCTCCATGAATGATAGATACCTTGTTATGACGCGCTTACATAAAATCTTGTATGATAAGATCTCAAGATAAAAAATTGGAAACGATTTAAAAAGCAAGTCAGAACCTATGTTTGGTCTATAAGGTTCAATAGCTTTCTAATCTCTCCAAAATTTTATTTGATTGGAATCGAAATCCCAATTAATTTTTCTGAGTAGAGTGTTTTGATATTGGCCTCATCAATAGAGTCCTTATCAATTTTACGTTTCAAGAAAAACTCTTGGATGGCTTCGATTTCGGTTTCGCGAATAGCACGGTGTTTATTTGAAATGAGGATTTCATAGTGAAGCGGAGCTTGGGTAAAAATAACATCAGTATTTCCAGCAGAATAGACCTCAACAAGGGTTGCATCTGTACTTTCTAGCTGGCTTTTTACAAGTTGCGAGTGTGAGTTTGTCGTATTGATTAGCTTCATAACATTTCCTCCGATTTTCTAATTCTATTATAGCACTTTTTGAATAAAGTAGCTTGATTTAGTCAATCTTATGCTGTTTTTTCCAAGATTGAATGGCCCATTTATGACTACCACGTTTGAGATTTTCAATAGCCTCGTCAATAGGGAACCAGGCAATATGATTAAAGTCTTCTAGTGGTTTTTGTACTTCTTTGAAAGAAGTCGCTTCATAGAGGTAGGCAGGATTGTAGTAGTAGGTGTCACGGTGACGAGAGTAGAAATATTCGTCAGCTTGTCCGTAATAGGTACCAATTTCAGCTGTGAAACCAAGCTCTTCAATCAATTCACGCTTTAGGGCTTCCTGATGATTTTCACCTGATTCAATTTCGCCACCTGGTAAGAACCAAGCACCATTAGGTGCTTGAACAAGAACAATTTGTTTTTGTTCAGCGTCAGGGATAACTGCATACACTCCATAGCGTGCAACATAGTCTGTATTCGCTTTTTTTTCTCCAAAAGTTGGGTTTGCCATTGAATTTTCCTCATTATCTAGTATCGTTATTATTATCATAATGGACAAAGGGCAAGCTGTCAAGAAATTACAGTTATTTTAGTCAAAAAGAAGCAGAAAAATTTCATTTTCTACTCCTTTTCTATAGTATTTATTTTTCTGTCTCAGAAGTTTTAACTTCTGCTTTTTTGGCAGATTTGATTTGAATCTTGCCCTTGCTGGTCATAACTGCCTTTAGGTCTTTTTCACTTGGATTTTCAAGGTAGTAGTCAGTGATTGCGTCCTCAATATAGTCTTGAATAGTACGACGAAGTGGGCGTGCTCCCATTTTTGGATCATAACCGAGGTCAACTAATTTTTCTTTGACCTTTTCAGTTACATCTAAATGAATATTGTTGCTAGAAAGGCGCTTGTTAACATCTGCTAGCATAAGCTCGACAATCTGAAGGAGGTTCTCCTTGCTGAGAGCCTTAAATTCGATAATACCATCAAAACGGTTCATAAACTCTGGGCTAAAGAAGTTACCGAGTTCACCAAGAACAGAGTTGGTACGTCCTTCTCTAGCAGCCCCAAATCCAACGCTGGCTTCAGCCTTACCTGTACCTGCATTTGAAGTCATGATAATAATGGCATCCTTGAAGCTGACGGTACGTCCTTGACCATCTGTTAAACGTCCATCATCTAAGACTTGAAGGAACATATGCATGACATCTGGATGAGCTTTTTCCACTTCATCCAAGAGGATAAGAGAATATGGATTGCGACGGATTTTTTCAGTTAATTGCCCAGCCTCATCGTAGCCAACATAACCTGGAGGGGCGCCGACCAACTTAGCTACACTGTGTTTTTCCATATATTCACTCATATCAAAGCGAATCATACTGTCAGCAGAACCAAAGAGTTCGATAGCTAGTTGTTTGGAAAGTTCTGTCTTACCGACACCAGTTGGTCCGACAAAGAGGAAGCTTCCAATTGGACGGTTAGGGGTACCGAGACCGACACGATTACGGCGAATAGCCTTGGCAATCTTATCGACTGCATCATCTTGTCCAATAACATGAGACTTGAGATCTTCGGCTAGATGGATGAGTTGAGATTGTTCTTTCTCTTTTAAATCACCAACAGGGATATTTGTTTTCTGCTCGATAATGTGCTCAATGGTTTTCTCACTGATGATAGGAGTATCTTGGTCTGTGACCTTTTTCTTTTGCATTTCCTTATACTTGGCAATCTGGTCGCGGAAATAGGCGGCCTTCTCAAAATCTTCCTCCCGTGTAGCTTGAGATTTGAGATTTTCAGCCTCAATCAAGCGTTGATCAATCACTTTAGGATCGACAAAATTCAAGGTCAAGTTCATCTTAGAACCAGCTTCATCTAGGAGGTCAATGGCCTTGTCAGGCAAGAAGCGATCTTGGATGTAGCGATTGGAAAGAGTTGCAGCTGCTTCAATTGCAGCATCGGTATACTGAACGTGGTGGTAGTCTTCGTATTTCTTTTGAATTCCTTTGAGGATAGTGATTGTTTCTTCCACTGTTGGTTCATCAACTTTGACAGGCTGCATACGACGCTCTAGGGCAGCATCCTTTTCAATGATACGGTATTCATTGAGAGTAGTAGCGCCGACCAGTTGCAGTTCCCCACGAGCAAGGGCTGGCTTGAGGATATTTCCTGCATCCATATTGCCATCGCCCGCAGAACCAGCACCGACAATTTCATGGATTTCATCGATAAAGAGGATAATATCCTCACGTTTGCGAATTTCTTCCATGAGTTTTTGCATGCGTTCTTCAAATTGTCCACGGATACCCGTTCCTTGAACTAGGCTAACCACATCTAGACGGATGACTTGTTTACCTTGGAGTTTATGTGGAACATCGCCATCAACGATTTTCTGAGCTAGACCTTCGACAACGGCAGTTTTTCCGACACCTGGTTCACCGATAAGAACAGGATTATTCTTGGTTCTGCGATTGAGAATTTCGATGACACGGATAATCTCATCGTCGCGCCCAATAACGGGGTCAATATCTCCACGACGGGCAATCTCAGTTACGTTGATACCAAATTCTTCCAGCAGGCCTTTTTCTTGGCTTGGTGGAGGAGTTTGAGCAGGTCCACGATTTTGGGAACCATAACCGCCATTTCCACCGTAACCTCCACCTGATTGGGTTGGGGGAGTCGGAGGAGTATTGTTAGAAGGTCTAAAATTGTTTAGGTCATTGAAGAAATCACCAAAGGGATCAAAGTCACGATTGTTCAGATCCGTCATACCTTTAAAGAGGCTATTGTTAGGATCTGTCTTGATAATCTTATAGCAGTTTTGACAGAGGTCAATTTGTTTTTGTTTTCCATTGAGATTGGTGTAAAGATGAATTGTTGAGTCGTTAATTTTACAGTTTTGACAAAGCATACATCTACCTCATTTCTTTCTTTATCCTGACCTGTTCAAAGGTCAAAAATAGTCAAATTTCTATACTCTCATTATAACAGGATTGGGGTGTAAAGCAAGTAAAAAGATTGAAGCTTTGAGAAGTTGTTACAATGAAAATTTTTGAGATTTTAGGGAATAAAAAAATCCTATTTGTGAGACAAAAAGGATTTTGGTTAGACATGCAGGGTGTAATCCCAGCTTGTTTTGTATTAGTAAAGGAGTTCGTAAATCTCCATTGCAATCAAGTCAATGCTGTCAAACGTATAAGTTTCGCGAGCTTCTACATCACGAAGGGTAAAGATTGAGCCGTTTTCTTCGTCGTGGCTGTATGCAACTTCTGCAACAACAACTCCTTCGCGTTCAAAATTACGTTTTAAATTTCCGCCGTCTTTTGCCATTGCTTCAAGGCGGTTGATGATTCTAACCAAATGTGATTCCATTTTGATTCTCCTTCATTTCTTATCGTTACTATTTTACCATAAAGGAGGCCAACTTGACTAGAAAAAACTAAGATTTCTCGCTAATTCTACCAGCTTAAAGATTTTTTGAATAAATTAGACAAAAGATTTGAATTTTAATTCAATTCATGTTATAATCATACAGTATTCTATTTTAGAAAGCAGTGTGACTATGAATTTTTCTTTTTTACCTAAGTATTTACCTTATTTTAACTATGGGGCTGTCGTGACGGTTCTCATTTCTATCTGTGTTGTCTTTTTTGGGACTATTTTGGGTGTTGTCTTGGCTTTTGAGCAACGTTCAAAGTTTAAACCGCTTGTTTGGCTCGCCAACTTGTACGTTTGGATTTTCCGCGGGACACCGATGATGGTTCAGATTATGATTGCCTTTGCCCTTATGCACATCAATGCTCCGACTATTCAGGTTGGGATTTTGGGTGTTGATCTTTCTCGTCTGATTCCAGGGATTTTGATTATCTCTATGAACAGTGGTGCTTATGTTTCTGAGACTGTTCGTGCTGGGATTAATGCGGTTCCAAAAGGTCAGTTAGAGGCAGCTTATTCGCTAGGGATTCGTCCTAAAAATGCCATGCGCTATGTGATTTTGCCACAAGCAATCAAAAATATCTTGCCAGCTTTGGGGAACGAATTTATCACTATTATCAAGGACAGCTCCCTCTTATCAGCTATTGGGGTCATGGAGTTGTGGAACGGGGCTACAACAGTTTCTACAACAACCTATTTGCCTTTGACACCACTTTTATTTGCAGCCTTTTACTACTTAATTATGACTTCTATTTTGACCGTAGCCTTGAAAGCTTTTGAAAAACGCATGGGACAAGGAGATAAGAAATAATGACAAAAACCTTGATAAAAATCGAAAATTTACATAAATCCTTTGGAAAGAATGAAGTATTGAAGGGCATCAACCTCGAGATTAAAAGAGGAGAAGTTGTCGTTATCATCGGTCCTTCAGGGAGCGGGAAATCTACCTTGCTTCGTTCTATGAATTTGTTGGAAGAAGCAACTAAAGGGAAGGTTATCTTTGAGGGAGTCGATATTACGGACAAGAAGAATGACCTGTTTGCCATGCGTGAGAAGATGGGCATGGTTTTCCAACAATTTAATCTCTTTCCTAATATGACTGTGATGGAAAATATCACCTTGTCTCCTATCAAGACCAAAGGTGAAAGTAAGGAAGTTGCAGAGAAGAGAGCTCAGGAACTTTTGGAAAAAGTTGGTTTACCAGATAAGGCAAATGCTTATCCACAGAGTTTGTCAGGTGGCCAGCAACAACGGATTGCCATCGCGCGTGGGTTGGCTATGGAACCAGATGTTTTGCTCTTTGACGAGCCAACTTCAGCCCTGGACCCTGAAATGGTAGGTGAGGTGTTGGCTGTTATGCAAGACTTAGCCAAGTCAGGAATGACCATGGTTATCGTAACACATGAAATGGGATTTGCCCGTGAGGTGGCAGACCGTGTCATCTTTATGGCAGACGGTGTGGTTGTTGAAGACGGAACACCTGAACAGATTTTTGAACAAACCCAAGGACAAAGGACTAAAGATTTCTTGAGTAAGGTTTTATAAGTTAGCTTTGAGGAGTTGTTCGCAATCAACTTTATATATAAAGTATAGATTAGTGAAAAGCTCAACCAGAGCTTTTTCTTATAGTTTGAAGCTATAGGATTGCCTAGGAAAGAAGTGTTAGAGGGTGCTGGCAGTTTTTGGTATAATGGAAGATATTTGAAAGAAAAGAGAAATGATATGACACAGATTATTGATGGGAAGGCTCTAGCATCTAAGTTACAAGGACAGCTGGCTGAAAAGACTGAAAGATTAAAGGAAGAAACGGGGCTAGTACCTGGTTTGGTAGTGATTTTGGTTGGGGACAACCCTGCCAGCCAAGTCTATGTTCGCAACAAGGAGAGGTCAGCCCTTGCGGCTGGTTTCCGTAGCGAAGTTCTGCGAGTTCCAGAGACCATTAGTCAAGCGGAATTGTTAGACTTGATTGCTAAATACAATCAAGATCCAGCTTGGCATGGGATTTTGGTTCAGTTGCCATTACCAAAACATATCGATGAAGAGGCGGTTCTATTGGCTATTGACCCAGAAAAGGATGTGGATGGTTTCCATCCTCTAAATATGGGACGCCTTTGGTCTGGTCATCCAGTCATGATTCCTTCGACACCTGCAGGAATTATGGAAATGTTTCATGAATATGGGATTGACTTGGAAGGTAAAAATGCGGTCGTCATCGGTCGTTCCAATATCGTTGGAAAACCTATGGCCCAGCTTCTTTTGGCAAAGAATGCTACAGTGACTTTGACCCACTCACGGACTCATAATCTTGCCAAGGTGGCTGCTAAAGCAGATATTCTGGTGGTAGCAATCGGTCGTGCCAAGTTTGTGACTGCTGACTTTGTCAAACCTGGTGCGGTTGTCATTGATGTCGGGATGAACCGCGATGAAAATGGGAAGCTCTGTGGGGATGTTGATTATGAGGCGGTTGCCCCACTTGCTAGCCACATTACGCCAGTCCCTGGAGGTGTCGGTCCTATGACCATTACTATGCTGATGGAGCAAACTTATCAAGCAGCACTTAGGACATTGGATAGAAAATAAGAGAAAAATCGCTGAAGAGAGTGTATTTTCTATAGCTATATCTGAAATGGCAGAAATGAGTATTAAATTTTAGAAATAAGTTTATAAAAGGAGGTGTGCGCCTCCTTTTTGTTGTATAATGGAGTGAGGTGATTAGATGATTTTAAAAATTTATAATGGGGAATATAGTTTACAATGGGATGGAATATACTACTTAGCACTAATTGATTATCCAAATATTCAAGAGTGGGAATTAGAAAAAATTGCTAAATTTATAGCTTACGAAAAACTTCATAAACGTCAAACAAGTATTGAATGTGCTGATTCTTGTTTAAAAAAAGAGATTTCAGATTACATCTTTCAGCATCACTTTCTGCCACCATTTACCCCTACAGATAAAAGAGTAGCCTCGACTTATGATCTACATAAGAGGTTAGTGACTTCGGACTACTGTAGTCATACTACGACTATAGATGCAGCGATTTCTATCTTTAAAACAGGTCAGCTCTTATCTGCTGTGAAAGCCTTTGGGCGAGATGCTGAGGAGTTGGTTTTGGATAGTAGAAATGCTGCATCGGATCCGATAGATTATTTTGACTATGTCATGTTAGGGTGGTCAAATACAAGTTCTGGTTATCGATTAGCGATGGAGCGTTTATTAGGTCGAGCTCCTTCAGAGAAAGAATTACAAGACAAGTTTATTCCTGGAGTGAGTTTTCATTTTATCTATACAGATTTGATTAAAGTTACTGGTTATATTTTTGATGGCTACCATGTTGCAAAAATTAAGGACATGTTGAATTTATTTAGTGAGTTGTATATTTGTATTATTCCAACTCATAATAAGAGCCAATTTGAAAATATTATTCCAACTAAAATACAAGATAGTGTGCATTATCTTGACTATGCTGGAGAAGACTTAGAAGAGTGGACTAAGAAAGTCTATCAAGTTGTTTTAAAACAATCAGATAAAGGATAGTTGAGGAAAAAACGATGAAAGTGATTAATCAAGCCTTACTAGAAAAAGTCATTATTGAACGTTCTCGTACAAGTCATAAAGGAAATTACGGTCGTTTGCTCTTGCTGGGAGGGACTTATCCTTATGGGGGAGCTATCATCATGTCAGCCATTGCAGCTGTTAAAAGTGGGGCAGGATTGGTGACTGTTGGAACGGATAGGGAAAATATCCCTGCTCTGCACAGCCATTTACCTGAGGCTATGGCCTTTTCTCTTCAAGACCAGCAACTGTTAAAAGAGCAATTGGCGAGGGCAGAAGTTGTCTTATTGGGACCTGGTTTACGAGACGATACTTTTGGAGAAGAATTAGTCAAACAGGTCTTTGCTAGCTTAAAACAGAATCAGATTTTGATTGTAGACGGCGGTGCCTTGACTATTCTCGCTAGGACAAGTCTGTCATTTCCTTCTAGCCAGCTTATCCTAACTCCCCACCAAAAGGAGTGGGAAAAACTGTCTGGAATTACGATTGAAAAGCAAAAGGAAGATACAACGGCTAGTGCCCTGACTTCTTTCCCTAAAGGAACAATTTTGGTGGAGAAAGGTCCGGCTACTCGTGTTTGGCAAGCTGGCCAGTCTGATTATTACCAGTTACAGGTTGGCGGTCCCTATCAGGCAACTGGGGGAATGGGAGATACACTTGCTGGGATGATTGCAGGATTTGCAGGCCAATTTCGACAGGCCAGTCTCTACGAACGTGTGGCAGTAGCAACCCATCTTCATTCAGCCATAGCCCAAGAATTAGCTCAAGAACATTATGTGGTCTTGCCAACGGAAATTAGTAATTGTCTTCCCAAGATAATGAAAAAATATCTCAAAAAAGACTGGGATAAAATTCAATTTTAGGAGAAAACGAAGTAAATATTACCACAATAAAACGCATAATATCAAGTTTTTTTAATACCTGATACTATGCGTTTTTGACTTTAAAGCCTTTTTGGGCTGTTTCTATTTTGGAGCAATCTTTTGCTCAGTATGTTTTATAATTTCTCGTTGATAAATCGGATAAACTGATTCCACCAAACTTTTAAGAAGAAGGCTTTTTCAACTTTCTTTTCTGCTACCATTTCGAAACTAGGACGTTCTGTGGTAATGTAACCTTGATCAATCAAATCCTTGTCTTCGTAAGTCAAATGGCCAACCACTGTTCCAGCTTCAAGTGGTGCGAGGATTGCTTTAGAATCAGGTGTGAATTGAATAGATTGGGAAGATTGACCCCCAACACGTTCAATTAGATAGATATCCTCTGGGGCCACTGCAGTGACCGTATCTTCTTTTCCATCTT
>CAUQGR010000069.1:0-8054 GCA_963517545.1 uncultured Streptococcus sp.
CGTCAGTCTTATCTCCAACCTCAAAACAGTGTTTTGAGCAACCTGCGGCTAGCTTCCTAGTTTGCTCTTTGATTTTCATTGAGTATTAACCGCTACAATCACGATGTGACCATCTTGGCAACCATCATTATCATTTTGATTATCTTTACAATCCAATTCTTGGGAGATTTCTTGACTAAGTCTTGAGCCATAAATAAAAAAGAGCCGTGTGGCTCTTTTTTAGTAATCAGATTTTCTGTGAAAACTTTTTACTCAAGGCTTGTCCAATCAAGGCACCCACTAGGGCTCCGATGACAATACTTGCGATAAATAGAAGGATGGTTCCAGGGTTTGGCGCGACCATGATACGGTCGATATATTCTTGGGATTTTCCTCTTGCCAGAAGGGTAGCCATATAGGCTTTGGGCGCAATCCACATAAGCAAGATTGGTCCTGTTGAGCTAAAGGCAAAAATAAGGAAAGAAAGGAAATTCTTTGTTTGGTCCTTGTATTTTCCTAGGTTAGCTACTGCATCTGCTAGGAGACCACAGATAATTCCAGGAAGGAAGGCACCGGCACCGTGTTTAGTTCCCAAGAAAAAGAGAGCGATGACAAGGCCGATAGTGGTAATGGCTCCAAAACGCGGAACTTTTGCGATTAGAATCATATAGGCGCTACCGCCGACAAGGGCAGTAAAGGCAGGCGCATAAAACATATTTCCAGTTTGGTCAAGGAGATGGCCCAAAAGGACACCAATCCCCATGCAGAGGAAGTAAAGAACAGCAAAGAGCAGTGTAGTTAAGATAGATTTCTTCATGAATTGTCTCCTGATAATTTTTTCACAATTCTCATTGTACCACGGTTTGATGGGATTGTAAATGGGCGCAGCATCGAAGTTAATAGTCAGGTATTTCGGAATTTGAAGGTATCAAGTCAAGTTTCGCAGAGCTTTTAAACAAACAACGCATTAAGGCTGCCCAACAACTTTTGCTTTCAACTAGTGACAGTATCGAAGATATTTGTTATGCTGTTGGTTACAGTAACCTTGGATATTTCTATAAAGTGTTCCGAAAATTGTGCGGAAAATCGCCAAAAGCCTACCGAAAACAGGTAGAAACTATACTATAAGATTTGTATTCCCTTACAAAAGGTGTTATAATATCAATAATAATATCAGGAGGTTCTATCATGAAAAAGAAACCGATTTATCTATGGGTCTTGCTAATCTTGTCTGCTCTTATTTCAGCAATGTCTCTGTTTGGAATGTTGAGTCCCTTACCTAGCAAAGAAGCCCTTCGTGCCGCTCAGAAACAAGTTGCAGGGGTCAGTGCTCAGCAATTAGAAGACCAGCTCAATTACACCTATAGAGTAGCAGAATCAACTCATTCTATTTTTAATATGGCCTTGATTGTGCTATCTGCTATTTTAGTGGTAGTAGCGATTGTGTTCCTTGTTCGTAAGAATTTGCAGTATGCAAACTATACTTATGTCGGCTATGTTTTGCTAGCCATTATTGGTTCGATTTATAGCTATGTGACTTTACAAGACGCTGTGCAGTTAGTTCACGATGAGACCATGCGTTTAGGGATAAGTGTTATTTCACAAGCCGTTAGCATTTTCTATATCGTCATCAATGTTCTCTTCCTAGCTCTTGTCTTCTACAAGATATGGCGTCAGCAAAAAGCCTTGGCAGAAGAAGAGGAAACAGAAGAAGTTGCCTAAGTATTGACAAAAAATAACTATCAAGTTACAATCTTGGTAGTTATTTTTCGATTATAGATAAAATCATGGAGGTACATATGAAGACAATTTCTTTAGTTTATATTAGTCTGAGTGGAAACACTGAAAGTTTTGTGACGCGCTTGAAAGACTATCTCTTGTCCCAGTACGAGGGAATTGAGGTTCAAAAGATTCATATCAAGGATTTGGTCAAGGAAGGCCAAGATTTTTATGAAATGGACCATCCTTACGTCGCTTTTTTGCCGACCTACCTCGAAGGTGGGAATGGCGTGGATAATGGAGATGTAGAGATTTTGACGACACCAGTAGGAGATTTTATCGCCTATGCTGACAATGCTAGTAAGTGTTTTGGTGTGGTTGGTTCAGGAAATCGTAACTTTAATAACCAATACTGCCTGACAGCCAAGCAATACAGTCAACGTTTTGGTTTCCCTGTATTGGCTGACTTTGAAATGCGAGGTATGCTGGGAGATATCAAACATGTCGCAGCAATTATCGCAGATTTGTATGAGTTGGAAAAGGAGAATTAAAGTCAATATAAGAGGCGGTTGGGATTTGCTAGCTGTTTTTTGAGTATAAGCAGTCTTTGAGAACGCAAAAAAGCATAAGTTCAGGTTTTCAAAACCTTGTTCTTATGCTTTTTATCATAGAAATACTTGTTGAATGTTCTCTTGAAATGAAACCTTATACTCAATGAAAATCAAAGAGCAAACTAGGAAACTAGCCGCAGGCTGTACTTGAGTACGGCAAGGCGACGTTGACGTGGTTTGAATTTGATTTTCGAAGAGTATTATCTTCATCTCGTGCTTGTCAGTTAACCTGCTTTTCCGATTGCGAGTGCGTAGATAAAGAAGATAGCAAAACCAAAGAGGAAAATCAATCCTGCAATGGCAAGGTGTTTGAGCCAAGAAGGAAGATTTTTGTTTTCACGCGTTACCAAGGCGTAGTTCAAAAGAGCGAAGAATGGTGTTGTCAGGAAAGAGCCAATCATGGCAAAGCGGAGCATGGTTGACACCTGACCAGCGAAGAACTTGATAATGACGATACCGATAATAGCAGTAATGGTCATCCAGATGTTCAAAGATTTACGATTGTCTTCTTTTTGACTGATTAGCAGTCGGAGAGATTCCTGATTGACGCGAGAGTAACCATCGATAACGGTGATAACTGTTCCAAAGATACACAGGAAGGCAATAAAGGTAATCAAGTAACGGGACCATTCGCCAAGAACAGAGGCATACATGCCCACGAATTGAGAGATGTATTTGGCTGAAGCGGCTTCAACTGCCTGTCCTGTAGGATACTGAATCAGTGCTCCCAGTGCCACAAAGAATACAGCTAGTATAGCTGTTCCAATATAACCAACGTTAAAGTCGAATAGGGCGTCCTCGGTGTTAAAGTTGACGGTCTTTTTCTTTTCAGCAGACCAAAGTGAGTTGATGGCTGAAATTTCAATAGGAGCAGGCATCCATCCTAGGAGGGAGACGATGAAGGGTAGAGCTGCCATTTGCCAAGGTGTTTTCTCGACAAAATTAGAACTGTATTCTGGATGCTTGACCGCCGCGATGATAACTGCAAGAACAGTTGCAATGGTCAAAGCTGACATGATCCATTTTGCCATACCGTCTAAGAGTTTGTAACCTCCAAAGAGTAGCATAGCCCAAATGATGGCAACGAGAATGAGGGACCATTGAGTGATGCTAAGTCCAATCATCGGGAAGGCGCTGGCGATGATAGCTGAGCACAGAATGGCGACACCAGCTGTGTTGACCAGAGCCGAAAAGACATTGAGGATAAAGAAAATCCAGAGATAGAGTTTCCCTTTTTCGGCATAACCTTCAACCAAAGTCTTTCCAGTATTAGCTGTGTATTCAGCACCAAAACGGAAAAATGGATATTTAAAGACATTGGCTAAGATGACCAAGAGAAGTAGAGACCAACCGTAAGAACCACCAGCTTGAGTGGAAGATACAATGTGGGAACCACCAACAGCGGCAGAAGCCATTAGGATTCCAGGTCCCATTGCTTTTAGTTTACTTGTCCAGGTTGATTGATTTAACGAAATAGCTTGCGACATGATAGATACTCCTTTTTGAATTTTCAGAATAATCTGGATATGTAATCTATATTCTACAAAAAACTTTGAAAAAATGCAAGAATATTTTGAAAAAAGATAGAAAATTTACAAAGAAGACCTGAAAATAACTGCTATGATAGTAATACTCTTCGAAAATCTCTTCAAACCACGTCAGCGTCGGCTTGTCGTAGGTATATGTTACTGACTTCGTCAGTTCTATCTGCGACCTCAAAACAGTGTTTTGAGCTGACTTCGTCAGTCTTATCTGCAACCTCAAAACAGTGTTTTGAGCAACCTGTGGCTAGCTTCCTAGTTTGCTCTTTGATTTTCATTGAGTATAAGGTGCAGCAGGATAAAGCAAAACCGAGAAGTTTCTTTCTCGGCTTTGCTTATTATGAGATTCTTACTTTCTATGCTCCAAGAGTTGATTGATATGGTCTACTTTTTTTGATGCTCTTTTATAGGAAATAGTCCAAATGATGAGGTAGACAATTGCAAACTCGATAATGAGCTGGAGGTAGAAATTCCAGTGGAAGGGGAACCAACCTGCTAGGGTTGCTAATGGGATAAAGCCTACTAGCATGAGGAAGAAATGGGTCAGAGTTGCACGGAGCAAGCTCCAGTCACGGCTGAATAATCGCTTGCCAAAGTTGAAGAGAATACCGATGGCTGCCCAGATAAGTGTGCAGTAGAGCAAGATCAGGGCACCGTGAACCTGATGTTGGGTCATCACTTGACCGATGAGAGAGTCGGAACTTAGTGGTGCGTAGGTATTTGGTGCATAAATGAGTGAAAAGATGATAGAGAGGATGAGGCCGATAAGGACACCAGCAGCTGCGTCGTGAAATACTTGTTTTTTCATAGTTCTAATTTCTCCTTGATGGTTTTTAGGTAACGGCGTGAAGAGTAGGTGAAGCTTTCGTTTTTTAGAAAGATTTCTACCAGACCGTTGGGGGTAAGCTTGAGATGAGAGATAGAGTCGATATTGACGATTTCAGATTGGGAAATTTGGATAAAAGTTGTTGGCAGAATTTCAAGGACCTGATAGAGTCGCAAATCAATGGTGTAGGTCTGACTCGCTGTTTCTGCTAGAACCTTCCGATTCTCGATATAGAAGCGTTGTATCTTACCAATCTCAACGAGATAGACCTGATTATCGATTTTCCCTTTGATTTTTTCTGTTAGATCCAGATTTTCTGCGAACTCGATGACTTTCTGGATTTTATCGGTTTCTTGAGGTGCTTGGATAATCAGCTTTTCCTCCTCGTAAGTTTCACTAATCTGTAGTTCTACTTTCATAAATTTCTCTCCTTGTTTTTCATACAAAATTGTGATCACTTCTTGTACACCTTTATTAAACACTATTTTACGACACCTTGCAAGGGACTTTGTCTATGTGGAGGGATTTGGTTCCTATGTGGCGCTTGCTTTTCTGTCCTGTCTGAAATATGGTATAATAGCACTATCAATTTCTAGGAAAATAGATACAGAAAGGGGCTGGAAGATGTCTCATATTATTGAATTGCCAGAGGTGCTGGCAAACCAGATTGCAGCTGGAGAGGTTATCGAGCGTCCAGCTAGCGTTGTTAAGGAGTTGGTAGAAAATGCTATTGACGCGGGTTCTAGTCAGATTATCATTGAGATTGAGGAAGCAGGTCTCAAGAAGATTCAAATCACAGATAATGGTCATGGAATTGCTCACGATGAGGTAGAGCTGGCCCTGCGTCGCCACGCAACCAGTAAGATAAAAAATCAAGCAGATCTTTTTCGGATTCGGACGCTTGGTTTTCGTGGTGAAGCCCTGCCCTCTATCGCGTCTGTTAGTGTCTTGACTCTGTTGACTGCGGTGGATGGCGCAAGTCATGGAACCAAGCTCGTCGCGCGTGGGGGAGAAGTTGAAGAAGTCATCCCAGCGACTAGTCCTGTGGGAACCAAGGTTTGTGTGGAGGACCTCTTTTTCAACACGCCTGCCCGCCTCAAGTATATGAAGAGCCAGCAAGCAGAGTTGTCTCATATCATTGATATTGTCAACCGTCTGGGCTTAGCCCATCCTGAAATTTCTTTTAGCTTGATTAGTGATGGCAAGGAAATGACGCGGACAGCTGGGACTGGTCAACTGCGACAAGCAATCGCAGGGATTTACGGTTTGGCGAGTGCCAAGAAGATGATTGAAATTGAGAATTCGGATCTTGATTTCGAAATTTCTGGCTTTGTGTCCTTGCCTGAGTTAACTAGAGCCAACCGCAACTATATCAGCCTCTTCATCAATGGCCGTTATATCAAGAACTTTTTACTCAATCGTGCTATTCTTGATGGTTACGGAAGCAAGCTTATGGTGGGGCGTTTTCCACTGGCTGTCATTCATATCCATATTGACCCCTATCTAGCGGATGTCAATGTGCATCCGACCAAGCAAGAGGTGCGGATTTCCAAGGAAAAAGAACTGATGGCGCTGGTCTCAGAAGCTATTGCAAACAGTCTCAAGGAACAAACCTTGATTCCAGATGCCTTGGAAAATCTTGCCAAATCGACCGTGCGCAATCGTGAGAAGGTGGAGCAGACCATTCTCCCACTCAAAGAAAATACGCTCTACTATGAGAAAACAGAGCCGATAAGATCCAGTCAAGCTGAGGTGGCTGATTATCAGGTAGAATTAACTGAGGAAGGGCAAGACTTGACCTTGTTTGCCAAGGAAACCTTGGATCAATTGACTAAGCCGGCAAAACTGCATTTTGCAGAGAGAAAGCCTGCTAATTATGACCAACTAGACCATCCAGAGCTAGATTTAGCCAGTCTGGATAAGGCCTATGACAAGCTGGAGCGAGAAGAATCATCAAGCTTCCCAGAGTTGGAATTTTTCGGGCAAATGCATGGAACCTATCTCTTTGCCCAAGGGCGAGATGGGCTCTACATCATAGACCAGCACGCGGCTCAGGAACGGGTCAAGTACGAGGAGTACCGTGAAAGCATTGGCAATGTTGACCAGAGCCAGCAGCAACTCCTAGTGCCCTATATCTTTGAATTTCCAGCGGATGATGCTCTGCGTCTCAAGGAAAGAATGGCACTTTTAGAGGAAGTGGGCGTCTTTCTAGCAGAGTACGGAGAAAATCAATTCATCTTACGCGAACATCCTATTTGGATGGCAGAGGAGGAAATTGAGTCAGGTATCTATGAAATGTGCGACATGCTACTCTTGACCAAGGAAGTTTCGATCAAGAAATATCGAGCAGAGTTGGCTATCATGATGTCCTGCAAGCGGTCTATCAAGGCCAATCACCGTATCGATGACCACTCAGCTAGACAGCTGCTTTATCAGCTTTCTCAATGTGACAATCCCTATAACTGTCCCCACGGACGTCCTGTTTTGGTGCATTTTACCAAGTCGGATATGGAAAAGATGTTCCGACGCATTCAGGAAAATCACACCAGTCTCCGTGAGTTGGGGAAATATTAAACTAAAAGGAAAACTATGTACGAATATTTAAAAGGAATCATTACCAAAATCACTGCTAAATACATTGTTCTTGAAACCAATGGTATCGGTTATATTTTGCATGTGGCCAATCCCTATGCTTATTCAGGTCAGGTCAATCAAGAGGCTCAAATTTATGCGCATCAGGTTGTGCGTGAGGACGCTCATCTGCTTTATGGATTTCGCTCAGAAGACGAGAAAAAGCTCTTTCTTAGTCTGATTTCGGTCTCTGGGATTGGTCCTGTATCAGCTCTTGCTATTATCGCTGCCGATGACAATGCTGGCTTGGTTCAAGCAATTGAAACCAAGAACATCAACTACTTGACCAAGTTCCCTAAAATTGGCAAGAAAACAGCCCAACAGATGGTGTTGGACTTGGAAGGCAAGGTAGTAGTTGCAGGAGATGACCTGCCTGCCAAGGTGGCAGTGCAAACCAGCGCTGAAAACCAAGAATTGGAAGAAGCTATGGAAGCTATGTTGGCACTGGGCTACAAGGCGACCGAACTCAAGAAAATCAAAAAATTCTTTGAAGGAACGACAGATACAGCTGAGAACTATATCAAGTCGGCCCTTAAAATGTTGGTCAAATAGGAGCAGAGCATGACAAAACGTTGTTCGTGGGTCAAGATGACCAATCCGCTCTACATTGCCTATCATGATGAGGAGTGGGGTCAACCCCTCCATGATGACCAAGCATTGTTTGAGTTGTTGTGTATGGAAACCTATCAGGCTGTGCTGAGAGCTTTCTTCTATACTAATAGACGAAAGGGTGTGAAAATGATTTTT
>CAUQGR010000070.1:0-7579 GCA_963517545.1 uncultured Streptococcus sp.
TAATTTGGGCTTATAGCCCTGGTTCAAACCACCCGTTAGACGGGTGGTCATGATTATGTGACTATTAGTCCGTCTCGCTAAGTCAGGTGTGAGATATGCAAACCACCCGTTAGACGGGGGCATGATTAAAATAATATAAAAATCTTGACAGATAAGCTTAAAAAAGGTAAACTATTTACTGGTTAATTAAATGGTTAAATAACCGGTTTAGAAAAACTGTTTAACCGAGAAAAAGAAGTTAAGAAAAAGCTTCATTATTTATTGAAATGAGGGATTTATGAAATTCAGTAAAAAGTATATAGCAGCTGGATCAGCTGTTATTGTATCCTTGAGTCTTTGCGCCTATGCACTGAACCAGCATCGCTCGCAGGAAAATAAGGACAATAATCGGGTCTCTTATGTGGATGGCAGCCAGTCAAGTCAGAAAAGTGAAAACTTGACACCAGATCAGGTTAGTCAAAAAGAAGGAATTCAGGCTGAGCAAATTGTCATCAAAATTACAGATCAGGGCTATGTAACGTCACACGGTGACCACTATCATTACTATAATGGGAAAGTTCCTTATGATGCCCTCTTTAGTGAAGAACTCTTGATGAAGGATCCAAACTACAAACTTAAGGATGGAGATATTGTCAATGAAGTCAAGGGTGGTTATATCATCAAGGTCGATGGAAAATATTATGTTTACCTGAAAGATGCAGCTCATGCTGATAATGTTCGAACCAAAGATGAAATCAATCGTCAAAAACAAGAACACGTCAAAGATAATGAGAAGGTCAGCTCTGATGTTGCTGTAGCAAGATTTCAGGGACGCTATACGACAGATGATGGTTATGTCTTTAATCCAGCTGATATTATCGAAGATACTGGTGATGCTTATATCGTTCCCCACGGAGGTCACTATCACTACATTCCAAAAAGTGATTTGTCTGCTAGTGAATTAGCAGCAGCAAAAGCTCATTTAGCTGGTAAAAATACGCAACCGAGCCAGTTAAGCTATTCTTCAGCAGTTAGTGACAATAACACGCAATCTGTAGCACAAGGCTCAACTAGCAAGCCAGAAAGCAAAGTTGAAAATCTCCAAAGTCTATTGAAAGAACTCTACGATTCACCTAGCGACAAACGTTACAGTGAATCAGATGGCTTAGTCTTTGACCCTGCTAAGATTATCAGTCGTACACCAAATGGAGTTGCGATTCCGCATGGTGACCATTATCACTTTATTCCTTACAGCAAACTCTCTGCTTTAGAAGAAAAGATTGCCAGAATGGTTCCTATCGGTGGAACTGGTTCTACGGTTTCTACAAATGAAAAACCTCATGAAGTAGTGTCTAGTCTAGGAAGTCTTTCAAGTAATCCATCTACTTTGAATCATGCCTCATTGACTACAAATAAGGCTTTCTCTGCAACATCTGATGGCTATATCTTTAATCCAAAAGATATCGTTGAAGAAACAGCTACAGCTTATATCGTAAGGCATGGTGATCATTTCCATTACATTCTGAAATCGAACCCAATTGGGCAACCGACTCTTCCTAACAATGGTCTAGTAACACCTTCGCCATCTTTTCCAGCCAATCCTGGTGTTTCACATGAGGAACATGAAGAAGATGGTCATGGCTTTGATGCCAATCGGATTATTGCTGAAGATAGTTCAGGATTTATCATGAGTCACGGCGACCACAATCATTACTTCTTCAAGAAGGATTTGACTGCTGAACAAATCAAGGCAGCGCAAGACCACTTGAAAGGTGCAAATACAGTAACACCAAGTCCAGCTCATGATGAGGATCACGACGAAGATCATCATGGACACCATCATGGTGAGGAACATGATTCCAGCTTTGATGCCGATCGTGTCATCAGTGAGGATGAGCAAGGCTTTGTCATGAGTCACGGCGACCACAATCATTACTTCTATAAGAAGGACTTGACAGCAGAGCAAATCAAGGCCGCGCAGGATCACTTGAAAACACATCATGATGCAGAGCCTGTAAAACCTCTTGCTAAAACGGTAGAGTCTTTCTCAAGAGATGCTAGCGATGAAGAAAAGATTGCTTATATCTCTAAAACCTATGGTGTTCCACTTGAAGCGATTAGAATTTCAAACGGATTCTTCGTCTTTGGCAATCCAGACCAAGCCTACGATCCAACTCATATCCATCCCTATGCTGTTCGTAAGGAACATGTTCGTTTGCCACTCCAAACTGGAAATCCAGAACTTGATTTCCTAAATGAACTTTATACGACTGCCTTACGTGATGGTGTGTCTCCTTATAGCTTACAGGTAGAAAATGGTAGTTTTGTGATTCCTCATGGTGACCACAACCACTACATCAAGGTTCAAACCAAGGGCTATGAAGTGGCTTTGAAAAACAAGATTCCAGCTCTCCAATCCAACTACCAACCTGGAGCTTTTGATGAAAAGGCAGTTTTGGCAAAAGTAGATCAACTTCTAGCTGAAAGCAGAAGCATCTATAAAGACAAGCCTATTGCACAAAGACAGATTGAGTTAGCCTTAGGTCAGTTTACTGAAAACATGAAGAAACTGGCAACTAACTCTACAGCGGGTTATCTTGCAACACTTGATCTCTTTGATAAGCAATATATCCATATTGATGAAAGTGTCAAACCTGTTGAAACAAGTGTTTTAGATAAGAAGTATCAGGCCTTGATTGATAAAATCAACACACTGGATACAGACTCTTATGGACTTCCTAAGAAAGACCTTCTCGTTCGACTTCAAGAAGCTAAGTTGGCTAAAGATGAGGCTGGTTTAGCAGCGGTTGAATCACAACTTCAAGCCTTGCAAGACTTTAATGACCGAACAGGGGTTACAACTGTTGAGTACATTAAGTATTTCTACGAACATGTCAATGACGGTCGTTTGAGTGATGAACTTCGAAACAAAGTAGCTCAGTTGACTTGGACCTTGTATCAATCTCAATCCTTCCTTAAGGCAGCAGAATTGAACAAATTATTCCCAAGCATCTATCAGGCAAAACAAGAAGTGGAAGAAGCTTTGAAAGCTCAGCCAACTACTGCGAAATCAAGTCAGACAGTTCTAGATACTGAAAAAGTCGATAATCAAAGTGCCAAGACAGCTATTTATGGCTTCTTGAAAGAATTGTACGGAGACTTTATGCCTGAAGAGCATGTCAATCATGTTAGCAAGGAAGAAGTAGAAAGCCTTTTGAGCAAGGCAAATCAACTCTTGGAGCAAATCCAAGAAGAAGGAATCAGACAATCCTTGGCAGAAGAAGTAGAAAATCTCAAAGCTGCTACAAACAAGGCTGATGCAGACTTGGATGAAGTAAACAGTCAGGTGAAAGATGTCTTGACTCGTATCGCTAGCGCCCTTCAACAAGAAAAGGAAAATGCTGAGCAAGACCCTCAGACACTAGTACTCTATCAAAAACTTTACGATATCCTCATGTCACTTCACGCTTACTTAGAAAACAATAAGGGTTCTGATGAGGACTTTGATAAGGTGGATGCTCTACTAGATCAACTTTCTGCTAAGAGTAAAGATAAGGCTGCTTTACTTGAATTGACAAAAGCTATTCTGGTCTTGAATCAAGAAATTAAGTCAAGATCAAGTGCGAGTGAAGAAGCAAGTCCAGCAACAAATTCCGAGGCAAATGGTGATAAGACCAGTGCTGAGAACCAACCAAACGCAACTGCAGAATCTAACAGTGAAACTGCCAGCGACGAAAACAAACCGAGCAACACAACAGATTCTAAACCTGCTGAATCAGCTTCAGAAAAAGAAACGACAGAATCTACAACAAGTACTGGAAATCAAGCAAAACCAGTAGCATAAAAAAGTTGGTAGTCGGAGATCTAGGAGATTTTGCCATTCAAGGCTGTTTCCTATTTCTCATTGTAATTATAAAACATGGCAAGATAAGAAAACGAGCATTTCCAAAAGAGGAAGTGCTCGTTTTTTGATAGTTAGAAGTAGTTTTTATCCGTCTATTTAGAGTTGATTACAAATGATCTTGAAAGAAATTATTGACTTGAATGTGGATATAAGATTTATTCACTGATTATAATGTTTAAATAGCGCTCCAAAGCAAAGAATTATCCTCATGAGTATGAATATTATAAAATTTGTCCCAAACTTAATCTATAGTAATCAATTTATTAAAAATAAACATTGTAGTCGTATTTTAAAGATTGTTTTTCCAACAATTCTTTAGGTTTCTTTTTGTTTATAAATCTTATAAATTAACTACCTCCAAACCATGTTCTGTCAAGCGATAGATGGTCGAACAGACCTCTTTTAAGAAACGTCTGTCATGCGAAACAGTGACGAGACCGCTTGGATAAGTGACAAAGAGTTTTCTGATTTCGGGTTGAGAAGTGGGAGAAAAGTTTCGTGTGGGTTCATCCAGAAGGAGAAAGTTTGGTTTGCGCAGGACTAAATCCAAAAGAAGGAGTTTACCCTGTTGCCCGCCAGATAAGGAGCGAATTTGATGCTGCATTTCTGGATAACTGAAATTGAGACTGGCTAGGTGGGATTGGATTTTCTGTAGTTCTTCTTTTTGTCCAGTTTGGCTGAGATAGGCTATTGGGGATAAATCCAATTGCAGTTTCTTGTGATAATCTTGTGGCATAACACCAAGAGAAATCTCTCTTTTTTGACTTAGCAGTTGTTGCAATTTGGCTAACAGAGTTGATTTTCCAACACCATTTGGTCCGATGATACCGATTTTTTCTTGGCCACGGACAGTTAGTTGCAGTTCCTGAGCTAAAACGCGCTCGCCAATGGACAAATTTTCTTTTTCCAGTTGGATTAAGACTTTAGAAGCCGGTAATGGTTGGATGTCTGAAAAGAAAAGTTGGATTTTTTCCTCTTCAAGTGGCTTTTGGGTCATGGACTGAGCTTCCTTTTCAAAGCGTTTTTCTTGAGAGAGGACAGTTTTCATCTTTTTAGCCAATAGGCGACCGGCAGTACTGTCTTTGGTAGCTCGAAGCGCAGTTTCTACATTTTGCTTGACTCGCCGATGTTTTTCCATGGTTTTATCGTAGGCTCTTTGGTCGTTAGCAGCTTGCTGGCTTTGTTTGATAAAATTAGCCTTTCTTTGCTCACTATAGCGATCATAGTCTAAATGCTCTACTAGCGTTTCCGCTTCTTTCCGGTGCTTGACCAGTCGCAAGTGGACAATAGTATCAGCCGTTTCAGAAAGAAAGTCTTCATCATGGGAAATGAAAATAACAGTTTGCTTAATCTTTTGAATCTGACCTTTTAGCCAATCAACCGTCTCAAGGTCTAGGTCATTTGAAGGTTCATCTAAAAATAGAATTTCAAAGGGTTTGGCTAACTCATGGATGAGCTGAATTTTCAAAGCTTCGCCACCCGAAAGGCTCCCAATCTCTTGGTCGCTAGCAAAACGATCACTATCAAAATGCAACTCCTCCGCTAAACGATAAAGAATACTGTAGTCTAAATCAGCAGAATCCAAAAAGAAGTAGTCGTGTAAACTTCTCTTTTTCAGGTCCTCGGGGAGTTTTTGAGGAATGTAGGCCAGTGACTGATAGTCTGACTGGATGTCTCCCTTGATAGTGAAATCAGACAAAGCTTCCCCCGTTAAAATTTTAAGTAAGGTTGATTTGCCATTTCCTTCTTCACCAATAATAGCAACCTTTTCCCCGTCTTGTATGGTCATGCATAAGTCAGAGACAAGGTCTCGGAAATCTTTGTTTTGTGTGATAGTTAGATGATTAATGTTTATCATATGATTGCCCTTTCTAGAATGTCGATAGTGCATAACAAAAAGCTCTACTTTACCTAGTAGAGCCAATGTCACTATCGAAAACTCTATTATCCCCGTTGAAAAGCTTAGGATTGCCTAATCCAACTCAAGAGGAGCAGATGGTTAGCTTTCTAGTTTTTTGATTTTCAATGAGGATAAGATACTAGAAAATCTAGTATGAAAAGAGCACACAAAAAGAGACAAAAACAAGATCTACTAAATAAAGGTTCTTTATTTGATAGACTTAGTTGTTCATGTCTCCCTTACCTCCGAGTATTAGTACCTTTATCCTATACCTTTCAGGAAATTTTGTCAACAGAAAACTGGAAATTCCAAGTTCTAAAATCCGAGTGGTAAGCATTTGTAATGAGTTCTTTGTCTTCCATGTGAGCATCCTCCTTGCTATCATGTATTCTTGCCTATAGTATAGCACTAAAAATATAGTGATAAATATATTAAAAAATTCAATTCTAATTACAAAGTTTGGTGGGCTGGTTTGTAGCCTTTTCATGGTATAATCAAGAGAGTAAATCTTTATGGAGGAAGTATGAAATTAAATATTCAAGAGATTCGTAAGCAGTCTGAAGGCTTGCATTTTGAACAAAGTTTAGACTTAGTCGCAGACTTGCGTGCACGGAATCAAGAAATCTTAGATGTGAAAGATATCCGTGCTGTTGGGAAAGTACAGTATGAAGACCGTATGTATTTCTTAGATTATCAGTTATCTTACACCATTGTCCTTGCTTCAAGTCGCAGTATGGAGCCAGTTGAGTTAGTTGAATCTTATCCAGTAACGGAAGTTTTCATGGAAGGCGCAACCAACCAGTTAGATCAAGAAGTTATAGATGATGATTTGGTCTTGCCTATCGAAAATGGAGAACTTGACCTTGCTGAGAGCGTGTCAGACAATATCCTACTAAACATTCCTATCAAGGTTTTGACGGCTGAAGAAGAGGCTGGTCAAGGATTTGTTTCAGGAAATGACTGGCAAATCATGACAGAGGAAGAATACCAAGCTCAACAAGCAGTTAAGAAAGAAGAAAACAGTCCTTTTGCTGGCTTACAAGGACTATTTGACGGAGACGAATAATGGTCTTGTCAAAAAAACGCGCACGAAAGGTGCTAGAAGAAATCATTGCCCTCTTCCCAGATGCCAAGCCTAGTCTTGATTTTACCAATCATTTTGAACTCTTGGTTGCGGTCATGTTGTCAGCTCAGACAACGGATGCAGCGGTAAATAAGGCCACACCAGGTCTCTTTGCTGCCTTTCCAACACCACAAGCTATGTCTGTTGCGACAGAGAGTGAGATTGCCTCACACATTTCTCGCCTGGGACTGTATCGAAACAAGGCTAAATTCCTTAAAAAATGTGCTCAACAACTATTAGACGATTTTGATGGTCAAGTCCCTCAAACACGAGAGGAATTGGAGAGTTTGGCAGGTGTTGGTCGCAAGACAGCCAATGTTGTTATGAGTGTGGGTTTTGGGATTCCAGCTTTTGCAGTAGATACTCATGTGGAGCGTATTTGTAAACACCACGATATCGTCAAAAAGTCAGCGACACCACTTGAGGTGGAAAAGCGGGTCATGGATATCTTACCACCTGAGCAGTGGTTAGCAGCCCATCAGGCCATGATTTATTTTGGAAGAGCCATTTGCCATCCTAAAAATCCGGAGTGTGACCAGTACCCACAATTATATGATTTTAGCAATTTATAGTTAATTGAAACAAGAACAAGACAAAAGAGTCTCGAAAAAAGTACTACAACTCGGTAATACCTTTTTGAGGTGCTTTTTGATATGAGCCCATGTTTTCTCAA
>CAUQGR010000071.1:0-7337 GCA_963517545.1 uncultured Streptococcus sp.
TCTCCAAGCCTTGCTTAGCGATACGCAGGGCTTCTTGAACTTGATGTTCCTTATGCAAAGCCTGACTATACCCATACTCATAACCTTCAAAGTCAGGAGAAATGGTATCAATCTGCTTAAAGTAGAGGACAGCTTTTTGGTATTCTTCTCGATCAAAGTAAAGACTAGCCAACTCAAAAGCTGTTAGGTCATCGTATTCTAACTCCAAGGCTTTTTCTAAAAACTCTGTAGCCGTTTCAAATTTCCCTAACTGGGCATAGGCAAAGCCAATTCGTTGATAGGTAGAAATGCCTGTTTGCTCATAAATAGTACGATTATCTAACTGGGCATAGCCTTGAATAGCCTCTTGGTAATTTTCCAACTCACTATCCAACTCTGCCAATCCCAATATCAAGAGAGGATCTTCTGAGTAAGTCAATGCCTCCAGCAATTTCTCACGCGCCACATCTGTCAAACCTTCCAGCTGGTAAAGGTCCGCCTTCAGAGCCAAAGCCGAAACATACCAGTCACTGTCAGGTTGGATTTCCTCAAGATAGGCAAAGGCTTCTTCGATTTGACCATCCTCGCTAGCAATTGCTGCTAGATTAAGATGAACCTCTGGAAAATCCTCTACGATTTTCAGGTAAATTTCCTTGGCCTGAGGATAAAAACCAATCCCTTCAAGATAAGTGGCTAACTCATACAGAAGGTCACTTGGATCATTTTCTAAAGCTTTGACGAAATAGTGCTCAGCCTTGGTTAAATCTTGCTCCTCCAAAGCCTGTAACATCTGTTGACTATTGTTCACTCTTTACTTCCTCTCCTTCTAGTTCATATAGGCCACTGACTACCTTATACCATTCGAAAATGGCTGAAATGACAACTTTAGCAGAGGCATAAACCGGAATACCGAGCAAGACTCCCCAAATACCAAACATGGATCCTGAAGTTAACAAGACAAAGAGAACATTAATGGGATGGATGTTTAATTGACTTCCCAAAATCAGTGGAGAGACAAAACGGCCTTCAATAGTTTGTTCCACGATAAAGACAATCACCACTTTTAAAAGCATGACTGGCCCTGCAATCAAGCCCAATACTAGAGCAGGAAGCATGGCTAGGAAGCTACCCAGATAAGGAACCAGATTTAAAATACCAGCAGTTACACCCAGCGTAACTGCATAACGTAGACCAATAATCTTGAAGAAGATGATAAACATTACTGCTACAATAATAGCCACTGTCACTTGCCCTCGAACATAGTTGGACAACTGTTGATTCACATCTGACAAAACTTGTCCTACAGGTTCCTTCAATTTCGTCGGCATGAATTGGGTCAAATAGTCACGCAATCCTTTCCCATCACGCAAGAGATAAAAGAGCATGAAAGGAACGATAATCAAGGCAACAATCACTTGAGAAATTCCGCTAATAAAGGCGCTCACCCAGTTGACTGCCTGAGAAGAAACTTTACTTGCCCAAACTGTAGCCTGACTAGAGAAGTTTGTCAAAACTTGCTCTAACTGAGGTCTGAAATCATCTGGTAAACGCTTGGTTACCAAATCGTCAATAACCCTGTCAGCATCTTCTAGGTAGATTGGTACATTTCTTGCAAATGTTAAGACCTGACGTTGCAGATTTGGAATAGCTACTGCCAAGCCCCAAATGATAAAGAGAGCGATGATGACAAAGACAATAGTGATAGCTATAACACGATTAACCTTATGCTTCTCCATCCAATCAACAATAGGATTTAATAAATAATATAGTAAACCAGATAGAATAACTGGCAGCATCACGACTGCCAAAAAGTCTAAAACAGGTGAAAATAGAAAACTAATCTTACTTAAAATAAAAAGATTCAGTCCCAATAATAAGGTTACCAAAAATACCGTAATGGCCTTGTTATCCAAAAACCACTTGAAAAACCAAGATAGGCTAAAATGTTTCTCTTTTTGTTCCATATATAATTCCTTTCTGTCGTCCTTTCATTATACCATTTTTAGACCAAAATAACTCTTTTTTAAAGTGCTTACATAGAGACAGCGACATAAAAAATCCCCTCAAAAGAGGAGATTTGATTAGTCTTGAATATGACGGTCTAAGTTCTTCTGATAATCAGCATTGGATTTGGCTTTTTCATCAGCAAATTTCTTGCGGAACTCATCCATGTCTTTAGAAGTGACAATCTTATCTTGGATTTTCAGATATTTATAACTGTTTTCCCCTGTTTTGTCACCAACCCAACCATCAGCACCACTACCTAATACTTTCTTCGTTACTAACATTTGGGCACCGTCTGAGTGTACAGGAATAACTAGAGCACTATCTGTTAACCAAGCTTGCGCCTTAGCATATTTAGAATAACGTTTTTGCAGATCTGTTTTTTCACTATTTGCATCATCAATCAATCCTTTGTACTTATCCAATCCAACTGTTTTAATGGCTTGATTGTCTGTTCCTGGTGCTACACCAAGAGAGCCGAGGAGACTTGGACCTGAAGTTGGATCAAATACATCTAGATAAGTTGATGGATCTGCATAATCCGGACTCCAACCACTATTAACATTAATGTCCCAATCAACATTATTATTTGATGTTGCTAGAACAGTCATGTTTCCCAATTCATCATCAGAAACCTGTTGAATGTCAACAACTACATTTTCAGAGCCCAAGGCTTCTTCAATGGATTGTTTATAAGACTGAGCTTGATGGATAAAATCTGTCTGAGTCGATGAAACTGGAAGATCTAAATGAATCGGAAACTGTACTCCATCAGCTTGAAGAGTTTTCTTAGCAGATTCAAACTTAGCCTTAGCCTTGTCTACGTTATGAAGTGAATCTTGCGCATCATCAAGACTGACATCTTTCCAGACATTATCCAATTTATCCAATTCTATCTTAGTTACTTGACCAAATGTTTGATCTCCTACTTGTACAAATGTTGGAGGAGTGAAACTTGTCCGTAACTTACGAGGCGCTACTTCATCTCCAAACACCTGAGAAACAGCTGCTTTACGATCTGTAGCAAATGCCAAGGCTTGACGGAACTCTTTGTTTAAAAGTGCTTTCTTAGTAGAAGTTTTTTCTGCATCACTTGTTTTAGCAGTATGATTGTATGACACACGATCAATATTAGTAGACATATAGAAGACGCCACCTCTTTGTTGACCATATACAATATTATCCTTGTACTTTTCTTTTAGACGTTCATAGTTGGCAGAGTTTTTAAAGAGTGGAGCAGCTGGATAATGTCCCTCATCAAAACCTCGTCCTAGGGAATCTGCATCTTGACCATCAAAGAAGGATAACTTGATATCATCAATAAAGACATTCTGCTTATCCCAATAATTTTGGTTTTTGGTCATTTCGATAGAAGATTTCGAAGTAAGCCCCTTAAGAAGGAAAGCCCCATTGTAGAGAATGCTCGTTACATCGGTTGCTTTACCGAAATCATCTCCTTTAGAAGCCAAAAAATCTCCACTTACTGGTGCAAGAACTCCCATCGTTGTCTTAGAATTCCAAAAAGATTCTGGATGATTCAAAGTGTAAACAACAGTATAATCATCTGTTGCTTTCACACCTACTGTTGAGAAATCTGTTGTTTTCCCATTTACATAGTCATCCAATCCTTTGATAGAATCCTGTACGAGATAAAGAGCCTGTGATTTCTTATCTGCTGCATGTTTCAGACCAGTTACAAAGTCTTGAGCCTTGACTTCACCATACTCTTCCCCCTCATTTGTATACCATTTGACACCCTGACGGATTTTATAGGTATAGGTCAAACCATCTTTGGAAACAGTCCAATCTTCTGCAACCGATGGAACTAAATTTCCATATTGATCATTTTCTAGTAATCCGTCAATAACATTACCTGTAATCTGTTTAGTGCTGACATTCCCAGAAACTGTATAATCCAAAGTAACAGGATCTGATGTAAACACATAAGCATAAGTAACTGGTTTAGTTGCTTCCTTATTCCCATTACTAGATGAACACGCTGCTAGGACAGCTGCCGAGAGTACAGCAACTCCTGCTGCTAAGAAAACACGTTTTTTCATAAACAAACTCCTTTGCAATTTGTATAAGATTATTATAGCACTTTTATTAAGTAAATCAATGAAAACATTCTTAATATTATCATGAAAAGAATGTGGAAAATCTCTTGCCAAGCTTGATTTTTTCATACTAGCATTTTTGTGATATAATAGTCATATCTTTATTTTAGAGGTAAAGTTATGAAAGAAACTGTTTATTTTGGAACTTATACACGTCGTACTTCCCAAGGGATTTACAAGGCTGACTTTGATACAGAAACTGGTCAGCTTTCAAATCTAGAACTTTTTGCAGCTGAGCCAAGTCCAACCTACCTTGCCTTTGACCAGCACCAACATTTATACACTGTTGGTAGTCAAGACGATAAGGGAGGAATTGCAGCCTATCAAACTGACGGGACTTTATTAAATCATGTCGTTGAAAAAGGAGCACCCCACTGTTATGTTGCCGTTGATGAAAAGCGTGATTTGGTTTATGCGGCCAACTACCATAAAGGACAGGTCCTTGTTTATAAACGTCAGGAAGATGGTAGTCTTCTACTTAGTGATGTGGATCAACACAGTGGCAATGGTCCACATGAAAATCAAGCTTCTCCCCACGTTCACTTTACAGATTTAACACCTGACCACTATCTAGTGACCTGTGACTTAGGAACTGACCAAGTCATCACCTATGACCTTGATCAAGAAGGGAAATTATCTAAGCTCTATACCTATCATAGCCAGCCAGGAGCAGGCTCACGCCATATTATTTTCCATAACCACTATAAAATCGCTTATCTGATTTGTGAACTCAATAGCACTATCGAGGTTCTAATCTACGATGGTGTTGGCGAATTTGAACGCATGCAAGTTATCTCAACTCTACCAGACGGTTATGAAGGCTTTAATGGTACTGCTGCTATTCGTCTCTCTAAAGATGGTAAATACCTCTACGCTTCTAACCGTGGTCATGATTCTATCGCAGTATATACAATCCTTGCGGACGGTAGCTTAGAGTTGTTAGAAATCGTTCCGACACATGGTCAAACTCCACGTGATTTTGATTTGACACCGGATCAAGAATTTGTCATTGCTGTCCATCAAGACTCTGACAATGTAACCATCTTTAAACGCAATCCTGAAACCGGTCGTCTAGCAGAACTTTCTAACGACTTCCATGTACCAGAAGCAGTCTGCATCAGTTTTGCCCCTTAAGAAACCATAAAAAATGAACTTGGTAACTCAAGTTCATTTTTTTCTTATAGTCTATTTCCGACATTAATACGGTTAATGGCACGTTGCAGTGCAATCTTCGCACGACGTTCTTGATCAATCAAGTGTTTGTCTTGTGCTTCTTCAATTTCACGCTCTGCTCGAAGTTTAGCACGTTCTGCACGACTGATATCGATATCACGAGCACGTTCTGCAGAATCAGCAACGATTGTGATGGTATTATTGGCAATTTCAATAACGCCTCCGTTTACTGCAATCCAGTTCACGTGATCTTCATCATCAATACGTTTCACCTTTACTTCATCAACTGCTAAAACCGCAATCATATTTTCATGTCGTGGCAAGATCCCCATCTCACCATCCAGAGTTCGAACCGATACATAGCTGGCATGGTGATCATAGACGAGACCATCTGGTGTCACGATCTGGACAGTTAACTGAGCCATAGATCACCTCTTAAAATCCCATTTTTTCAGCTTTTGCAATCACATCTTCGATAGAACCTACACCACGGAAGGCATCTTCTGGTAACTGGTCATGTTTACCATCAAGGATTTCCTTAAAGCCACGAACAGTTTCAGCAACTGGAACATAAGAACCTGGCTGACCAGTAAATTGTTCCGCAACGTTGAAGTTTTGTGACAAGAAGAACTGGATACGACGGGCACGAGCAACCAAGGTCTTTTCTTCATCAGAAAGCTCATCCATACCAAGGATAGCAATGATATCTTGCAATTCATGGTAACGTTGAAGGACACGTTTTACTTCAGCAGCAACTGCATAGTGCTCTTCTCCAACGATTTCAGGTGCCAAGGCACGTGAGCTTGAAGCAAGTGGGTCAACGGCTGGGTAGATACCCAATTGTACCAACTTGCGTTCCAAGTTAGTTGTTGAATCCAAGTGAGCGAAGGCTGTTGCTGGCGCTGGGTCAGTATAGTCATCCGCTGGCACATAGATAGCCTGAATAGAGGTTACAGAACCCTTCTTAGTTGATGTGATACGTTCTTGCAATTGACCCATTTCCGTAGCAAGTGTTGGTTGGTAACCAACGGCTGATGGCATACGACCCAAAAGGGCAGATACTTCTGAACCAGCCTGAGTGAAACGGAAGATATTATCGATAAAGAGAAGCACGTCTTGGCCTTCTACATCACGGAAGTATTCAGCAATTGTCAAACCAGTAAGGGCAACACGCATACGTGCTCCTGGTGGCTCATTCATCTGACCAAATACCATGGCTGTTTTCTCGATAACACCTGATTCTTTCATTTCCCAGTAAAGGTCGTTCCCCTCACGAGTACGTTCCCCAACACCAGTAAATACTGAAATACCACCGTGTTCTTGGGCAATGTTGTGAATCAATTCTTGGATCAAGACGGTTTTACCAACTCCGGCACCACCGAAGAGTCCGACCTTCCCACCTTTAAGGTAAGGGGCAAGAAGGTCGATAACCTTGATCCCTGTTTCAAGGATTTCAGAAGAGGTAGACAACTCATCAAAAGTTGGAGCTTTTTTATGAATTGGCTGACGCTCTGCGTCTTCTGTAAAAGGAGCTTCCAAATCAATGGTATCTCCCAAAACGTTGAAGACACGTCCCAAAGTTTCTTTACCTACTGGTACAGAGATTGGACGACCTGTGTCCAATACTTCCATTCCACGAGTCAAACCATCTGTTGATTCCATGGCGATAGTACGGACCATACCATCTCCCAACTCCAAGGCTACTTCAAGGACGATTTTTGTTTTTCTTTCGTCATTTTTGTAGACGACAAGTGCATTGTTAATCTCAGGAAGTTTTTCCCCTGCTGCAAACAAGACGTCTACAACGGGACCGATAACCTGAGCAATTTTACCTGAACTCATCTCCTTCTCCTATTCTATATAAGATACTGTCGGTTCCTAGCTCAACTAGGTCCTAATACTCTTCGAAAATCTCTTCAAACCACGTCAGCTCTATCTGCAACCTCAAAACAATGTTTTAAGCAGCCTGCGGCTAGCTTCCTAGTTTGCTCTTTGATTTTCATTGAGTATAAGTTCATTTTCATACGAGCTGGACTAGAGCCTATTCTAAGGCACTAGCTCCTG
>CAUQGR010000072.1:0-7145 GCA_963517545.1 uncultured Streptococcus sp.
TACAGTAACATATCCAGATGGATCGAAAGAAGAAGTTCCAGTAAGTGTAACGGTAGGTCATATTTCTGAAAACGGTGAACTACCTGGGCCAATCACTTTACCAGAATTAACTATTGAGGTTCGCTGGATTGACGAAGATGGAAACACATTGAAACCATCTGTTAAGACAGGTAATGAAAAGGATGCTGAACATGGATCAATTCCGGGATATGAATTTGTAAGAACAATGATTGATGAAAATGAACTAGTAATTACCCACATTTTCAGAAAAGTAGGTTCAAATACAAATACAATTCCAGTTGCGCCAGTTACACCAGATACTAATGGAGGTTCTGGTCAAGATACACCTGCACCAACACCAGCTACTCCGAATGCAGATCAGGTAGATACTAAGACTACTGTTGATAATGGAGCTAAGTCAAATGATTCTCAAAATGTATTGCCAAATACAGGAACAGAATCGAATGCTGCTCTTGCATCTCTAGGACTTCTTGGACTATTGAGTGGATTTGGACTTGTAGCTCGCAAGAAAAAAGAAGACTAAAAATTTAGTCAGATGAACATTCATTCTTTTGTGTTTTAACAACAAACTAGATTGATTCTGATAGTTGTGTTATCCATAAAATACAAAGAATGATTAGATAAAGAAAGCGAACAATACTAGGATTTTGTTAAATGGAATTCTAAGTATTGTTCGCTTTTGTGGTATAATAATTACTATGCAGAAAAAACCAACTTCAGCCTATGTGCATATCCCTTTTTGTACCCAGATTTGTTATTATTGTGACTTTTCAAAGGTCTTTATCAAGAATCAGCCAGTTGATAGCTATTTAGAGCATCTGCTGGAAGAGTTTTGTTCTTATGATATTCAAAAGTTGTCAACCCTCTATATCGGTGGTGGCACACCGACAGCTTTATCAGCTTCGCAACTGGAGGTGTTATTGAAAGGCTTGACTAAAAACTTGGACTTGTCTGTTTTGGAGGAGTTGACCATTGAAGCCAATCCAGGCGACTTGGATGCAGATAAGATAGCTGTTTTGAAAAACTCGGCTGTCAATCGTGTTTCGCTAGGTGTGCAAACCTTTGATGATAAGATGCTGAAAAAGATTGGGCGCAGTCATTTGGAGAAGGATATTTATGAAAATATCGACCGTCTGAAACTGGCTGGTTTTGACAATATCTCTATTGATTTGATTTATGCACTGCCTGGTCAGACCATGGAGCAGGTCAAGGAAAATGTGGCTAAGGCCATTGGACTGGATATTCCCCATATGAGTTTGTATAGTTTGATTTTAGAAAACCATACGGTCTTTATGAACCGTATGCGACGTGGGAAATTGCCTCTGCCTAAGGAGGAACTAGAAGCGGAGATGTTTGAGTACATCATCACTGAGCTTGAGCGAGCAGGTTTTGAGCATTATGAGATTTCTAATTTCTCCAAACCTGGTTTTGAAAGTCGCCACAATCTCATGTACTGGGACAATGCTGAATACTATGGCATCGGTGCTGGGGCATCAGGTTATGTAGACGGAGTACGCTATAAAAATCATGGTCCCATTCGTCATTATCTCAGTGCAGTTGAGGAAGGCAATGCTCGTATTACAGAAGAGCACCTGAGCCAAAAAGAGCGAATGGAAGAAGAAATGTTTCTGGGGCTTCGCAAGAAATCAGGGGTCTCTATGATGCGATTTGAGGAAAAATTCGGCCGGTCGTTTGAGGGGCTTTATGGAGAAATTGTCAGAGACTTGGTTCAACAGGGTCTCATGCAAATAGAGGGTGACCGAGTTCGCATGACAAAAAGAGGTCTCTTTTTAGGAGACACCGTAGCAGAACGATTTATTTTGGAGTAGGATGATGGGCTTAACTTATCAAATGAAAATGAAAATTCCTTTTGATATGGCTGATATGAACGGTCATATCAAGCTTCCAGATGTGATTTTGCTGTCTCTGCAAGTTTCAGGGATGCAGTCGATTGAACTGGGAGTGAGTGATAAGGCTATTTTAGAAGAGCATAATCTGGTCTGGATTATCACAGACTATGATATCGAGGTGGTTCGTTTGCCTCGTTTTGCGGAAGAAATTACCATCGAAACGGAAGCTTTGAGCTATAATCGACTTTTTTGCTACCGTCGCTTTACCATTTATGATGAAGCGGGGCAGGAGCTCATCCACATGATGGCGACCTTTGTTCTCATGGACCGAGATAGTCGAAAAGTCCATGCTGTCGAACCTGAGATTGTGGCTCCTTACCAGTCTGATTTTGATAAAAAACTTATCCGTGGTCCAAAGTATGAGTCCTTGGACGAACCAGTCAGCAAGGATTACCATGTCCGTTTTTACGACTTGGATATGAATGGTCATGTCAATAACAGTAAATATCTGGACTGGATTTTTGAGGTCATGGGAGCGGACTTTTTGACCCAATATATTCCCAAGAAAATCAACCTCAAGTATGTCAAGGAAGTTCGACCAGGTGGGGTGATTACATCGGCTGTTGAACGGACTGGACTGGAAAGCAAACATGAGATTACAAACGACGGTGCTACCAATGCACAAGCTATCATTACTTGGCAAGAAATGAAGGAGGATTAGAGAAAAATATGAAATATAAAGGCTATTTAATTGATTTAGACGGAACCATTTATAAGGGGAAAGATCGAATTCCGGCAGGAGAGGCTTTTGTCCATGAATTGCAAAAGCGAGATATCCCCTATCTCTTTGTGACTAACAATACAACCCGCACTCCAGAGAGTGTTCAGGAGATGTTGGCTCAGAATTTTAATATCGATACGCCCCTATCGACTGTCTACACAGCGACTTTGGCGACTATCGACTATATGAACGACTTGGGACTTGAAAAGACCGTCTATGTTATCGGAGAAGCAGGGCTCAAGGAAGCCATCAAGGCGGCTGGCTATGTGGAAGACAAGGATAATCCTGCCTATGTGGTAGTAGGTCTGGACTGGCAAGTCGACTATGAAAAATTTGCGACAGCAACTCTAGCTATCCAAAAGGGTGCTCACTTTATCGGAACCAATCCTGACCTCAACATCCCGACAGAACGCGGTCTTTTGCCAGGTGCTGGTTCACTGATTACACTTCTTGAAGTGGCGACACGAGTGAAGCCGGTTTATATCGGGAAACCAAATGCTATCATTATGGACAAGGCAGTTGAGCACTTAGGTTTGGAACGTGAAGAATTAATCATGGTTGGGGACAACTACCTGACTGATATTCGAGCAGGGATTGACAATGGCATTCCAACGCTCTTGGTGACGACAGGTTTTACCAAGGCAGAAGAAGTAGCAGACCTGCCAATTGCCCCGACTCATGTGGTTTCTAGTCTTGCGGAGTGGGATTTTGATGAAAACTAAACTGACTTTTTGGTGCTCTATGCTCTTTCTCCTCTCCCTCTCCATCCTGCTGACCATTTATCTGGCTTGGATTTTTTATCCGCTGGAAATCAAGTGGTTAAGTTTGACGAATCGAGTCTATCTAAAATCAGAAACCATTCAGTACAACTTTCATATCTTGATGAATTACCTGACCAATCCTTTTAGTCAGGTCTTGCAGATGCCTGATTTTCGTTCGTCAGCAGCTGGTCTTCACCACTTTGCGGTGGTGAAGAATCTCTTTCACTTGGTACAGTTAGTTGCCCTAGTGACATTGCCAAGTTTCTATGTCTTTGTTAAAGGGATTGTGAAAAAGGGCTTCTTGTCTCTATTTAGTAAAGGGCTTCTGACTCTAGTGGTTTTGCCTTTACTGATTGGTCTTGGGGGAGTGTTGATTGGTTTTGATCAATTCTTTACTCTTTTCCATCAAATTCTCTTTGTGGGAGATGATACCTGGCTTTTTGATCCAGCCAAGGATCCTGTTATTCTGATTTTGCCAGAGATTTTCTTCCTACATGCCTTCCTCCTCTTTTTCGTCCTCTATGAAAGCTTCTTTGGCTATCTTTATCTAAAAAGTCGTAGGAAGTGAAACGAAAGATGTTCTTAATTTGTATATATAAAATTGTATATCATTTGAAACCATCGTTAAGAGTGAATTAACTAAATTACAATTGCGTCAATCGTTCGCAAACAGTCTATTTTTCTTGAAAAATAGGCTTTTTTTCTAAAAATCCCTAGTCAAGCGCTTTATTTTTTTGTATAATAGAAGTAGCAAAGTATAGATAAGAAGAGAAAAGCATGATTACACTATTTCTATCACCGAGCTGTACATCATGTCGTAAGGCTAAGGCCTGGTTAGAAAAACATAAGGTGCCCTTTGAGGAGCATAATATCATGACCAGCCCTTTAACAAGAAAGGAATTGCAACATATTCTTTCCTTGACCGAAAATGGTACTGATGACATCATTTCAACTCGTTCAAAAATTTTTCAAAAATTAGATATTGATGTAGAAAGTATTTCGGTATCGGAATTGCTTCATTTGATTGAGCAGTATCCTAGTCTTTTGCGTCGTCCAATTATTATCGATGCCAAACGCATGCAAATCGGTTTTAATGAAGATGAGATTCGTGCTTTTCTCCCTCGTAGTTATCGTAAGCAAGAACTAAAAGAAGCAAGAATGAGAGCTGGTATTAGTTAATGAACAAACAGTATAGTTACCCACTAGATTTGTCGTGGAGCACTGAAGAACTTGCTTCAGTGCTTTCTTTTTTTAATGATGTTGAAGCTGCCTATGAAGGCAAGGTAGAGGCTAAAAAGTTACTGGACTCCTATAAGGGATTCAAAGCGGTCGTGCCAAGCAAGAGCGAAGAAAAACGTTTGGGACGAGAATTTGAAACAGTTAGTGGCTATTCGCTTTATCGAGCAGTTCAGGCTGCCAAGGAAAAAGGGGAAGGGAAGATTTCTCTTGGAAAGTAAATTTGAATTTGCTAAAGAACTTGTTAAGAAAGCGGGCCAGTACATCCTTGACCATATGCAGGAAGACTTGCAGGTTGACACCAAGTCCTCTCCGACAGACTTGGTGACCAGACTGGACAAGGAAGTTCAGGAGCTTTTGGTTAGTGAGATTTTGTCCCGTTATCCTGAGGATAAGATTTGTGCTGAAGAGGGCTGTTTGCGTGCTTCGGTGCAAGAGGGCAAGGTTTGGGTCATTGATCCCATTGATGGCACCAATAATTTTGTCGCCCAGCAGGAAGATTTTGCTGTTATGATGGCTTATTTTGAAAATGGTCAGGGACAGTTTGGACTGATTTATGATGTGGTCAAGGGGGATTGTTATCACGGTGGTGGGGAATTTCCAGTTTGCCGAAATGATAAGCCCCTAGCTCCCTTTAAAGCAAAACCACTTGGAGATTTTCTCATTGCAGGGAATAGTGGTATGCTGGAAACCAATGAATGGGGCTTGGCTGATTTGAGTCGAGCGGTCCTCGGTGTACGTGTCTATGGGAGTGCGGCCATTAGTTTTGCCAAGATTTTATCAGGGCGTTTGTTGACCTATGTCACTTATCTGCAACCATGGGATTATGCTGCGGCTAGTATTTTAGGGGAAAGTCTGGGCTATCGGGTGGTGACCCTTTCTGGTGAAGCTCTTGATTTTCAAACCAGACAGCCGGTCATGATGGTGCCTCTTGAGATGCAGGAGGAAATTCAGTCCTATATTTACGAAAGGAAAAGAACTTAAATGCAATTTCCAGAAGGATTTGTTGAAAAATATGAAGAGATACTAGGAGATGAGGCAAGAGATTTTCTTGCCTCTTTTGAGGAGGAAGCGGTTTCGGCCTTTCGGGTCAATCCTTTAAAAGAAGCGCCAGTTTCCTTTTCTGATGCCATTCCTCAAACTCCTTGGGGCCATTACGGGAAGGTGTCTGGGAAATCGCCTGAGCATGCTACTGGTTTGGTTTATTCGCAAGAACCTGCTGCCCAGATGGTGGCTCAGGTAGCCCAGCCTAGTCCTGGTATGAAGGTTTTGGATTTGGCTGCTGCACCGGGTGGAAAATCAACTCAACTGGCAGCCTATCTAGCAGGGGAAGGACTTCTCGTCTCCAATGAAATTTCAAGCAAACGGGCTAAGATTTTAGTGGAAAACATGGAACGCTTTGGAGCGACAAATGTCGTAGTGACCAATGAATCTGCCGACCGCTTGGCCAAGGTCTTTAAAGGCTATTTTGACCTCATTGTTCTTGATGCCCCGTGCTCGGGGGAAGGGATGTTCCGTAAGCAACCAGATGCTATGGACTATTGGAGCCTTGATTATCCGAGCCAATGTGCTAGCTTGCAAAGAGAAATTCTAGCAGATGCAGTGACCATGCTTGCAGAAGGTGGCCGTCTGGTTTATTCGACCTGTACTTGGGCACCTGAGGAAAACGAAGAGATTGTCAATTGGTTGTTGGATGAGTATGATTTTGATTTGTTGCCAGTCGAGCATATCAATGGGATGGTAGCTGGAATTGATCTGCCAGAAACGGCTCGGATGTACCCTCATCATTTTAAGGGAGAGGGGCAGTTTGTAGCTCATTTGCAATTTAAAGGTGAAAATCCAGCCCCTAAATTTAAGGCAAGCAAGAGCAATCTCAGCCGTGAACAAGTTGCCTTGTGGCAGGAATTTGCCCAAAAACATCTAAAAATCAATCTGCCGGGTATCTTGCAGACTTTTGGAGACCAGCTTTATCTTTTACCAGAACTATTGCCAGATCTAGGGAAGCTCAAGATTGCTCGCAATGGCCTGCATCTGGGGACCTTTAAGAAGAAACGCTTTGAACCCAGTTTCGCTCTTGGACTAGCCTTGAAACCGAGTCAGGTCAAGCAGTCGGTTGAAATTGACCAAGAAGCGTTTGTAAAGTATGCCGCTGGAGAAACCGTTCAGCTGGCGGAAAGTCTGCCAAATGGTTGGTACCAAGTTTTGGTTCAAGGCAATGGTTTGGGCTTTGCTAAGGTGACTGGAAATGTTTTGAAAAATTATTTTCCAAAAGGCCTCAGATTCAAGTGAAAATGCTAGTCAAAGTAGCTTGTCTATGTTATAGTGGAAGTATGGATTTTTTTCAAATTGTCTTTCATTTTCAGTCAAAATTGGTGGAAACGGTAACTGAGCAAATTTCTAGTTAAACCAAGCTAATACTCTTCGAAAATCTCTTCAAACCGCGTCAACGTCGCCTTGCCGTATATATGTGACTGACTTCGTCAGTCTTATCTACAA
>CAUQGR010000073.1:0-7107 GCA_963517545.1 uncultured Streptococcus sp.
ACCAGGCGAAGTATCAGGAACCGTGCTTGTTCGTTACCCAGATGGCACCAGCGAAACAGTAACTGTAGTGGTGAAAGTAAGAGAACAAAAAGATACGTTCACACCAACTGCGAAACAGCCAAACCAAACGGCCAAACACGGCAGTGAGCCAAGCGCAGAAGGAAGTATCAATACAGACAACCTACCAAAAGGTACAACCTACACATGGGTAGAAAAACCAGATACAAATTCAACACCAGGAAGCAAATCAGGAAAAGTATTAATCACCTACCCAGATAATAGTACGGAAGAAGTACCTGTAATGGTTGAAGTAACGCCACAAAAAGACGATTACGATCCACAACCGAAAGCTCAAACGGTGGAACATGCTCAAGTCCCACTAGCAAAAGATAGTATTCATAATGTTAAAGATTTACCAGAAGGTTCAACGTTTGAATGGAAAGATAGTAAAGTTCCAGATACTTCTAAACATGGTGAGAAAAAAGGAGTAGTAACTGTAACTTATCAAGACAGAAGTACAGAAGACGTTGAAGTTACAATTACAGTTAATCCTAAAGACTTTACTTCAGTGGTTCCTAAAGAAAAAGTACCAGTGAAAAATCCTGATAACTTAACACAAGGTGAACAAGATAAAGTTAAGGAAAATGTGAAAAAAGCAAATCCAGGAAAAGATGTAATTGTTGCTTCAGATGGAAATGTAACACTCACCGATCCAGAAACAAATGTCAGTCATAACATTCCTCGTGATGAATTGTTATTTGCATATGCAAAAGGTGAACTAGAAGTTTTAGAAAATCCAGAATTCAATGGAGAAGTAAATGCACCGGATTCGCCAATTCATGAAGTACCAGAATTTAACGGTGGAGTAAATGGAGAGCCAGAAAACCAAGAAGAATTACCAGAGTTCAATGGTGGAGTAAACGGTGAACCAGAAATCCATGAAGTACCAGAATTTAATGGTGGAGTGAATGGTGAGCTTCCTAATCCGGTAGAAGTACCTAAAGTTCAACTGATTATCACCAAGTGGATTGATGAAAATGGTAATGAGTTGAAACCAGCGGATGCCAAAGCTCCATCAGTACCAGGTGAAGCGAATGAAGCATTTGAACATGGTGAAATTGAAGGTTATGTATTTGTAAGAACAGAAACTAAAGGTGATGTTGTAACTCATATCTTCAGAAAAGTGAGTCCAGCTAGACCAACAGGTGACGGTCAACAAAGACCAACTACACCATCTGACGATACAAATCCTAGACCGGATACTTCTACCCCTGCTGAGGTGCCAACTACTCAACCGACTGAACAACCAAGTCAAACAGTTGAAGTACCTGCTCAATTGCCGAATGAAGTTTCAGAAACTGATTCATCAGTTTCTCAACCGCAAGCAGTATTGCCAAATACTGGTACACAAGAAGATCGTGCTACCGGTGCATTCGGACTTCTATCTCTTCTTGGCGCATTTGGTTTGCTATTTGCCAAAAAGAAAAAAGACGATGAAGAGGAAGCTTAAATAGATGATCTCATCTGATCCTTAGTAGCTTTCCCTACATAAAGTCTTTGTAAATCAAAAAGAACTAGAAAAATCACTCATTTGTGAGAATTCTAGTTCTTTTTTTGTATTTCATAAACATTTCATATTTGGGTTTTATAATAGTCTTACAAATATGGAGGTGACAAATGAATCCAATCCAAAGAGCTTGGGCTTATGTCAGCAGAAAACGACTGAGAAGTTTTATTTTATTTCTGATTTTATTGGTCCTATTGGCCGGAATTTCAGCCTGTTTGACTCTGATGAAGTCCAATAAAACAGTGGAAACCAATCTTTATAAATCACTCAACACATCTTTTTCTATTAAGAAGATAGAAAATGGTCAGACCTTCAAGTTGTCAGACCTAGCATCTGTAAGCAAGATTAAGGGACTGGAAAATGTTTCTCCTGAACTCGAGACGATTGCAAAACTAAAAGACAAGGAAGCGGTGAGTGGCGAGCAGAGCGTGGAGCGTGATGATTTGTCAGCTGCGGACAAGAACTTGGTTAGCTTAACGGCACTTGAGGATTCATCCAAGGATGTCACCTTTACCAGTTCGGCTTTCAATCTAAAAGAAGGGCGACACCTTCAAAAAGGGGATTCAAAGAAAATCATCATCCACGAAGAGCTGGCTAAGAAGAATGGTCTTTCGCTTCATGACAAGATTGCCTTAGATGCTGGTCAGTCAGAAGCTGGTAAAGGACAAACTGTCGAGTTTGAAATCGTCGGAATCTTCTCTGGTAAAAAACAAGAGAAATTTACAGGCTTGTCTTCTGACTTCAGTGAAAATCAAGTCTTTACAGACTATGAAAGTAGCCAACCCCTTTTGGGCAATAGTGAAGCTCAAGTCAGTGCAGCGCGCTTCTATGTAGAAAATCCTAAGGAAATGGACGGACTCATGGAGCAGGTAGAAAATTTGGCCTTGGAAAATCAAGGCTACCAAGTCGAGAAGGAAAACAAGGCTTTTGAACAAATTAAAGACTCAGTAGCAACCTTCCAAACCTTCCTGACCATCTTCCTTTATGGGATGTTGATAGCCGGAGCAGGGGCCTTAATTCTTGTTTTGTCTCTCTGGTTGAGAGAAAGAGTCTACGAAGTGGGAATTTTACTGGCACTTGGAAAAGGCAAGAGCTCGATCCTCCTACAGTTTTGTTTAGAGGTAGTTTTGGTATCTCTCGGTGCTTTGCTTCCAGCATTTGTTGCAGGAAATGCCATCACATCTTACCTACTCCAAACCCTACTAGCAAGTGGAGACCAGGCAGCCCTACAAGACACGCTAGCCAAAGCAAGTGGTCTATCAAGTAGTTTATTATCTTTTGCAGAATCCTATGTCTTTCTGTTGTTGCTTAGTTGCTTATCTGTAGCCCTTTGTTTTCTATTTTTATTTAAAAAATCGCCTAAAGAAATTTTATCATCTATTAGTTAATACTCTTCGAAAATCTCTTCAAACCGCGTTAGCTTTATCTGCAACCTCAAAGCTGTGCTTTGAGCAACCTGCAGCTAGCTTCCTAGTTTGATCTTTGATTTTCATTGAGTATAAGAAGGAGAAATCATGACTTTATTACAATTGCAAGATGTTACCTACCGTTATAAGAACACTGCTGAGGCAGTCCTATATCAGATCAATTATAATTTTGAACCCGGGAAATTTTACAGTATCATTGGTGAGTCAGGAGCAGGAAAATCCACTCTCTTGTCCCTCCTTGCTGGTCTAGATAGTCCTGTTGAAGGTTCTATCCTTTTCCAAGGAGAGGATATTCGTAAGAAGGGGTATTCCTACCATCGCATGCACCATATTTCCTTGGTCTTTCAAAATTATAACTTGATAGATTATCTTTCTCCGCTGGAAAATATCCGCTTAGTCAACAAAAAGGCAAGCAAGGATACACTTCTTGAGCTTGGTTTGGATGAAAGTCAGATCAAGCGGAATGTTCTCCAGTTATCAGGTGGTCAACAGCAACGTGTTGCCATTGCTCGTAGTTTGGTATCAGAAGCTCCAGTTATTCTAGCTGATGAGCCAACGGGAAATCTGGACCCTAAAACTGCTGGAGATATTGTCGAACTGCTCAAATCACTTGCCCAGAAAACAGGTAAATGTGTAATCGTCGTCACCCACAGTAAAGAAGTGGCACAAGCGTCAGATATTACACTTGAATTGAAGGATAAGAAACTAACTGAAACTCGCAATACTAGTAAATAATATGAGCTTTTCTGTTAGAACTATAAAATAGAATAAAATCTAGAAAGGGAACCTATGTTACACAACGCATTTGCCTATGTTACAAGGAAGTTTTTCAAATCGATTGTCATCTTCCTGATTATTCTCCTCATGGCGAGCTTGAGTTTGGTCGGCTTGTCGATCAAGGGAGCTACTGCCAAGGCTTCTCAGGAGACCTTTAAAAATATCACCAATAGTTTCTCCATGCAAATCAATCGTCGCGTCAATCAAGGAACGCCACGTGGTTCTGGGAATATCAAGGGTGAGGATATCAAAAAAATCACCGAAAACAAGGCCATTGAGTCTTATGTTAAACGCATCAACGCTATAGGAGATTTGACTGGATATGAACTTATCGAAACGCCAGAAACTAAGAAAAATCTAACACCTGACCGTGCTAAACATTTTGGAAGTAGCTTGATGATTACAGGTGTTAATGATTCCTCTAAAGAAGACAAGTTTGTCTCTGGCTCTTATAAACTAGTCGAAGGTGAGCACTTAACCAACGACGACAAAGATAAGATTCTCATGCACAAGGACTTGGCAGCCAAACACGGCTGGAAAGTAGGGGACAAGGTCAAATTGGACTCTAATGTCTACGATGCAGACAATGAAAAAGGGGCCAAGGAAACAGTTGAGGTGACAATAAAGGGGCTCTTTGATGGTCACAATAAGTCGGCAGTAACCTACTCACAAGAACTCTATGAAAACACAGCTATCACAGACATTCACACGGCGGCTAAACTATATGGTTATACAGAAGAAACAGCTATTTATGGGGACGCAACCTTCTTTGTAACAGCAGACAAGAACTTGGATGATGTTATGAAAGAGTTGAATGGCATCAGCGGTATCAACTGGAAGAGCTACACACTGGTGAAGAGCTCCTCTAACTATCCAGCTCTTGAGCAATCCATCTCTGGTATGTACAAGATGGCCAATCTCCTCTTCTGGGGCAGCTTGAGTTTCTCAGTCCTTCTCCTTGCACTCTTGCTTAGTCTTTGGATCAATGCCCGTCGCAAGGAAGTGGGGATCCTCCTCTCTATCGGTCTTAAGCAGGCAAGTATCTTGGGGCAATTCATCACCGAATCTATCCTGATTGCAATCCCTGCTCTTGTTTCTGCTTACTTCCTAGCCAGTTACACAGCTCGTGCAATCGGAAATACTGTCCTTGCCAATGTCACTTCAGGTGTTGCCAAACAGGCTAGCAAGGCGGCTCAAGTCTCTAACCTTGGTGGTGGTGCAGAAGTAGATGGCTTTAGCAAGACCTTGTCGAGCCTAGACATTTCCATTCAGACATCAGACTTTATCATCGTCTTTGTTCTTGCTTTAGTTCTAGTCGTTCTCGTTATGGCGCTTGCTTCAAGCAATCTCCTCAGAAAACAACCAAAAGAGCTCTTGCTGGATGGTGAATAACAAACTTGCTACCTATTCTCCCCTAAATGGGGTATAATATAGGTAGCATTTTTATGTGTTTAATCTCTCAAAAATCCCTATTTTAGGGTCATTGAGGAGTATATTAAAAAATTTTAAAGGAATGTGAAACGTTTTTCTATGAAAATTTTAATTGTAGAAGATGAAAAGATGATCCGTGAGGGAATCAGTGACTATTTGACGGATTGTGGTTATGAAACCATTGAGGCGGCGGACGGTCAGGAAGCCTTGGAGCAATTTTCCAGCTATCAAGTAGCCTTGGTTTTACTGGATATCCAAATGCCCAAGCTCAATGGCCTAGAAGTTCTAGCTGAGATTCGTAAAACCAGCCAGGTTCCTGTTTTGATGTTGACAGCCTTTCAGGATGAGGAATACAAGATGACTGCCTTTGCTTCTCTGGCAGATGGCTATCTGGAAAAACCTTTCTCCCTCTCTCTCTTAAAAGTGAGGGTGGACGCGATTTTCAAGCGCTATTATGATACAGGACGAATCTTCTCCTATAAGGATACTAAGGTGGATTTTGAGAGCTACAGTGCAAGCCTAGCAGGTCAAGAAGTGGCTATCAATGCCAAAGAGTTAGAAATTCTGGATTATTTGGTAAAAAATGAGGGACGGGCCTTGACTCGGTCTCAGATAATTGATGCGGTCTGGAAGGCGACAGATGAGGTTCCCTTTGACCGTGTTATTGATGTCTATATCAAGGAATTGCGGAAAAAGCTAGATTTGGACTGCATCCTCACTGTGCGCAATGTTGGTTATAAATTGGAGCGAAAATGAAACGAACAGGTTTGTTTACAAAGATATTTCTCTATACCTTCTCGATTTTTAGTGTTCTGGTTATTTGCCTCCATTTGGCCATTTATTTTCTCTTTCCCTCGACTTATCTGAGCCATCGTCAGGAAACCATTGGCCAGAAAGCGACAGCTATTGCCCAGTCCCTAGAAGGGAAGGATAGGCAGAGTATCGAGCAAGTCCTAGACCTGTATTCCCAGACCAGTGAGATAAAGGGAGCAGTCAGGGGAGAAATGACCGAGGACAAGTTAGAAGTCAAGGACAATCTTCCTCTGGATACAGACCGCCAGACAACCTCTCTTTTTATCGAGGAGCGCGAGGTGAAAACGCAAGACGGTGGCACTATGACTCTCCAGTTTCTGGCTTCCATGGACTTGCAAAAGGAAGCGGAGCAAATCAGTCTTCAATTTCTTCCCTATACCTTGCTGGCTTCCTTTCTAATTTCTGTTTTGGTAGCCTACATCTATGCTCGGACCATTGTTGCCCCAATTTTGGAAATCAAGCGGGTGACCCGTCGGATGATGGATTTGGATGCCCAAGTGCGATTGCGTGTGGATTCCAGAGATGAGATTGGTGATCTCAAAGAACAAATAAATAGCCTCTACCAGCATCTCTTGACTGTCATTGCGGACTTGCATGACAAGAATGAAGCCATTCTCCAGCTGGAGAAGATGAAGGTCGAATTCCTACGAGGGGCTTCTCATGAACTGAAAACACCACTGGCCAGTTTGAAAATCCTAATCGAAAATATGAAAGAAAATATTGGTCGTTATAAGAATCGAGACCACTATCTGGGAGTTGCCCTGGGGATTGTGGATGAGCTCAATCACCATGTTCTGCAGATACTTTCTCTCTCTTCTGTGCAGGAATTACGAGATGATAGGGAACAAATTGACTTACACCAGATGACGCAAAGTCTAGTCAAGGATTATGCCTTGTTAGCCAAGGAAAGAGAGCTCCAGATAGACAATAGTTTGACCCATCAGCAGGCCTATCTAAATCCATCGGTGATGAAGTTAATCATGTCTAATCTCATCAGCAATGCTATCAAGCACTCCATTCCAGGTGGTTTGGTTCGCATTGGCGAAAGAGAAGGGGAACTCTTTATCGAGAATAGCTGTAGTCCTGAAGAAC
>CAUQGR010000074.1:0-7004 GCA_963517545.1 uncultured Streptococcus sp.
AAATAAATAAAATACTGTTTTTCTTCATACACTTTCTTTCTAAATGAATTTTTTATAATTCTACGACCGTCATACTTCCTGTATCTACATCATAAATGGCACCAGAGATAATGACATCGTCTGGTATTAGGGGAGACTTGATAAGGAGTTGCATATCCTCACGCACACTCTCCTCTATATCTTGAAAGGGCAAGAAGTCCTGGTCTGACACATCGACACCTAGTTCCTCTTTCAGATACTCCTGAAAAGGACCATTTTCAAAAGTCTGAGCACCACAGTCTGTATGGTGCAATACCACAATCTCTCTTGTCCCCATTTGTTGCTGGGAAATAACTAGCGAACGAATCATGTCCTCAGTCACTCGACCACCTGCATTCCGCAAGATATGAGCATCCCCAAGTGCCAATCCCAAAGCTTGCGCAACGTGTAGACGAGAGTCCATACAGGTCACAATAGCCACTCTTGTTTTGGGTTTAAGTGGCAGATTTAACTGCCCATGTAGGGCAACATAAGCCTGATTGGCTTGCATAAACTGTTCAAAATACGACACGATTCCCTCCTTGAAAATTTGATAGTCAAATATTTCTCCTATCTTATCATTTTTAAGAGGATTTGTCACAGATTAAGCAAAAACCTTTTTCAAAACTTCCTGAATCGTTGTCACCCCAATGACCTGAATTTCCTTGGGCGGAGTGATTCCTGTCAAGGAATTCTTAGGTACATAAATCTTAGTAAAGCCCAGTTTAGCAGCTTCATTGATACGTTGTTCGATACGATTCACACGCCGAATTTCTCCTGTCAAACCAAGTTCTCCTACAAAACATTCCTGAGGGTTGGTTGGCTTGTCTTTATAGCTCGAAGCAATAGCAACCGCAACGGCCAAGTCTATCGCAGGTTCATCCAATTTGACACCGCCAGCAGATTTGAGATAAGCATCCTGATTTTGCAAGAGAAGACCTGCCCGTTTTTCCAAAACAGCCATAATCAAACTAGCACGATTAAAATCAAGTCCTGTCGTTGTACGCTTAGCATTTCCAAACATGGTCGGTGTTACCAAAGCCTGAACCTCCGCCAAAATCGGACGCGTCCCTTCCATAGTCACAACGATTGATGAGCCAGTCGCTCCATCCAAACGCTCTTCTAGGAAAACTTGACTCGGATTGAGGACTTCAACCAAGCCACCCGACTGCATCTCAAAAATCCCAATTTCATTGGTAGAACCAAAACGATTTTTGACCGCTCTCAAAATACGAAAGGTATGGTGACGCTCCCCTTCAAAGTAAAGCACCGTATCCACCATATGTTCCAACATACGTGGACCAGCCAAGGTTCCTTCCTTGGTCACATGCCCTACGATAAAGATGGCAATGTTATTTGTCTTAGCTAGCTGCATGAGCTCAGCCGTCACCTCACGCACCTGAGAAACAGACCCCTGCACCCCTGAAATCTCAGGAGACATTATGGTCTGGATAGAGTCAATAATGAGGAAATCTGGCTGGATGCGTTCCACCTCAGCTCGAACACTCTGCATATTGGTCTCGGCATAGAGATAAAACTCACTATCAATATCTCCCAAGCGCTCTGCTCGTAACTTGATTTGCTGGGCAGATTCCTCCCCACTAACATAGAGAACAGTCCCCACTTGAGACAACTGGGTTGAGACTTGTAGGAGAAGAGTCGATTTCCCGATTCCAGGATCCCCACCAATGAGGACAAGACTTCCCGGTACCACTCCGCCTCCAAGTACACGGTTGAATTCCTCCATCTCCGTCTTGGTTCGATTAACGTTGATAGAAGTCACCTCAGCCAGTTTCATAGGCTTGGTTTTCTCACCTGTCAAGGACACACGCGCATTCTTTACCTCGGCAACCTCAACCTCTTCTACAAAGGAAGACCAAGACCCACAGTTAGGACAACGTCCCAGATATTTAGGGGAATTATACCCACAATTTTGACATACAAATGTCGCTTTTTTCTTTGCGATGATAAACCTCTTTCTATATCTCTAACTCACACTCAATCACTTGGCAAAAATCAATCTTCTCATTTGGCACAAACTGGCGCATGAGCATTCCGTGAGTTACAATGATAATAGTTTTATAATTTTTATATTTTTCCAAAGCTCTTAAAAAACGATGACGCATCTCTAGATCAGTTTCATAGCGATAAGGAGAATCTTCAGATAAACCTCCTTGATGTTTTAGATAATATTCATGAGCTACCAATACACTAGTTAAATCAGAGTTAGTGCCATCTAAGTCTGGACGCCACTCATGAAAAAACGGCTCCACAAATAAGTCCAATCCTGTTTCAACTGCTATATAATGGGCTGTTTCTAAAGCCCTCGTCACAGACGATGAAATAATAATCTCTGCCTTTCCAAAATATGCAGTTTTAGCAACTTCTTTTGCCAGACTGCGACCTTTTCCTGTCAATGGCGCTAAATCACGACCAAAACCACTATAGAGTTGCGGATTTTCAAGTTTATCAAGCATACTATAGTCTGGCTCCCCATGACGTACAAAGATAATTTTCATCCTAGTGCCCAGTCGATCCAAATCCACCAGTCCGAACACCATCTGCCGCATCGCCATCCGCAATCAAAAACGGAGCAAAGACAGCCTGAACAACACGTTCCCCAACTTCAAGAACAATCTCTTGGTCTGTGATATTCTTCATCTGAGCAAAAATATGCCCTTCATTTCCTGGGTTACCATAATAATCTCCATCAATGACACCCACAGAGTTAATCAAGACCAAGCCCTTCTTACGAGGATTTGAAGAGCGATCATAAAGGTAAAGAACCTCAGTCGGTTGCATATAAGCCTTAACCCCTGTCGGAACCAAGACAATCTCTCCTGGCGCAATAACCGTACGCACAGCAACCTTTAAGTCGTAACCAGCCGCATGCGCTGTCTCACGCTTGGGCAATAAATTTTCATCTGTAAAACTAGAAACCAATTCAAAACCACGAATTTTCATATTCTTCTCTTTTCTATTATCATTTATTCTAGATTATTCTATCTTATTTATTCGGAAAAAGCACGAAAAAAAGAGCACACAATTCAAATCGCTTAGGGCTGCTGGATTCCTCCCCTGACCCGCTTCACGCAGAACTGTTGCTCCACTATTTATTATATCACATTCCTATTCATTTTAAAAGCAAAATTATTTTTTCCGTCTATTTCTAAAAAAGTCCTGCATGATAGCTGCGCATTCATCTTCCAAAATTCCCGTTTCAACCTCTACACGATGGTTAAGACGCTCATCTGTCAAGATATCGTACAAACTCCCCGCAGCGCCGAATTTCTGGTTTTTAGCCCCATAGACCACGTTTGGAATACGGGCAAGCCCAATCGCCCCACTACACATGACACAAGGCTCAATGGTCACAAAAAGCGTGCAATCCAGCAAGCGCCAGCTCTCCTCTCTCAGATTCGCATTCTCTATGGCCATAATCTCCGCATGCATAACCGCTCGTTGCAACTCCTCGCGTGCATTATGCCCACGACCAATGATTTTCCTATCTTTGACAATCACACAACCAATTGGAATTTCATCGTGTTCCAAGGCAACCTCAGCCTCTCTCAAAGCCTCCCTCATAAAGACTTCTTTTTCTTCAAGCGTATAATCCATCTCTTTTCTCTTTTCCTACTTATCGATTTTATTATTATATCATGAATCCCAACACAAAAAAAGCCACCGAATGCGGTGACTTTATAGGGAGATTATTATGAAAAAGAAAAGTTTAGGATATTTGTTACAACAAGTTAGGAGGTCTTCTTGTAACTGTCTATAGTATACCCGACCTATCTTAAACAAATCTTAAAAATCTCTTAGGACCAAACACTTTCTAAAATATTTGTTTGTTCACGACCAGGACCTACTGAGAAAGTAGAAATACGAACGCCAACCAATTCACTCACACGACGAACATAGTTACGCGCATTCTCAGGAAGATCTTCCAAATTACGAACTCCAGTAATATCTTCTGACCAACCTGGCAACTCTTCATAGATAGGCTTGCAACGTTTCAATTGCTCAAGACTAGCTGGATAGTAGTCAATACGTTGACCATCAAGATCATAGGCCACACAGATTTTCACAGTATCTAAACCACTCAAAACATCGATAGAGTTCAATGAAAGGTTAGTAATACCAGAAACACGACGGCTATGACGCATGACAACTGAGTCAAACCAACCCACACGACGTGGACGACCAGTTGTTGTACCATATTCATGACCGACTTCACGGATACGTTCTCCCACTTCATCAAACAACTCAGTTGGGAAAGGACCGTCTCCTACACGACTCGTATAGGCTTTACATACACCTACAACCTTGTCAATCTTACTTGGACCAACACCAGAACCAATTGTCACACCACCAGCTACAGGGTTTGATGACGTAACAAATGGATAGGTACCTTGGTCGATATCTAGCATAACACCTTGTGCACCTTCAAAAAGCACACGTTTACCGTTATCAAGCGCATCATTCAAAATTACAGATGTGTCTGTCACATATTTCTTGATTTGTTGACCATATTCGTAATATTCTTCAAAAATATCATCGAAAGCAATCGCTTTACTGTCATACAATTTTTCAAAAAGACGATTCTTTTCAGCAAGGTTACGTTCTAAACGCTCACGGAAAATGTCTTTATCCAAAAGATCTGCAATACGAATCCCAACACGAGCAGCCTTGTCCATATAAGCTGGACCAATTCCCTTGATTGTAGTACCAATCTTATTGTCGCCCTTAGCTTCTTCTTGCAAACGGTCTAACTCGATATGATAAGGCAAAATAACATGCGCGCGATCAGAAATACGCAAGTTATCAGTTGTCACACCTTCCTCATGAAGATAGCTCAACTCTTTTACAAGAGATTTAGGATTTACAACCATACCATTCCCAATAACAGAGATTTTTTCAGGGAAGAAAATTCCAGATGGAATCAAGTGCAACTTAAATTTCTTACCATCAATCACAATCGTGTGACCTGCATTATCACCACCTTGGTAACGTGCAATCACTTCTGCATTCGCTGAAAGGAAGTCTGTAATCTTCCCTTTACCTTCATCACCCCACTGGGTACCTACAACAACAACTGAAGTCATAATCTTGTCTGAGCCCTCAGGCTCTTCCTTTCTCACATACATGGCAGGAATCTCACCCGCAATTATATCTTACAATTTATTATAAGAAAAAATCGCCTTTTTATCAAGAAGAAATAATAGAAAGATTTGCTATTTCCAACTATTAAAAAATGATTTATAAAAATTACCAGCTATTTATTGTTATATTGCCATAAAAAAGTAAGTTTGTTCGGAAATTTACTAAAATTAGCTCAACAAGAAATAAAACCTTGTTTCATTATCATCTTTTCAAGATACAAACGATAAACAACACGATAATGGTAAACAATAAAATCCCTACGACACCCAATTCCATATCGAACTAAATAATAAATCAAAAATTTAAAATGAAAATGTTCCCAGTCCCAACTATTATCAAAGAAAGTAGCATACTCTTCTTCGATACTGTCATAGAAATCAGTCATCTGATCATAAATACTTTGTAGCATAAGCATACACTCCTTTTTTCTATTTATGAACTTATTCTAACAAAAAATTTTAATTAATCATTAATAATTCCTGAATTGTACAAATACCAACCTCAATAAGATAAAAAATAGGAAAAGTTGACAGAATAGAATAAATACCTTATGTAAAAGACAAACTATTATAGTAAAATGAACCAAAAATAGTACACAATATGGTATAATCTTCTTATGGCATATTCAATAGATTTTCGTAAAAAAGTTCTTGCTTATTGTGAGCGAATAGGTAGTATAACAGAAGCATCACATGTTTTCCAAATCTCACGTAATACTATTTATGGCTGGTTAAAGCTAAAAGAGAAAACAGGAGAGCTAAACCATCAAGTAAAAGGAACAAAACCAAGAAAAGTTGATAGAGATAGACTCAAAAACTATCTTACTGACAATCCAGACGCTTATTTGACTGAGATAGCTGCTGAATTCGGATGTCACCCAACTACCATTCACTATGCTCTCAAAGCTATGGGCTACACTCGAAAAAAAAGAACCACACCTACTATGAACAAGACCCAGAAAAAGTAGCCTTATTTCTTAAGAATTTTAATAGTTTAAAGCACTTAGCACCTGTTTATATTGATGAAACAGGATTCGATACTTATTTTTATCGAGAATATGGTCGTTCATTAAAAGGTCAGTTAATAAGAGGTAAAGTATCTGGAAGAAGATATCAGAGGATTTCTTTGGTTGCAGGGCTAACAAATGGTGAGTTAATCGCTCCAATGACTTACGAAGAAACAATGACGAGCGACTTTTTTGAAGCTTGGTTTCAGAAGTTTCTCTTACCAACCTTAAACAAACCATCAGTTATTATTATGGATAATGCAAGATTCCATAGAATGGGTAAGCTAGAGCTCTTATGTGAAGAATTTGGGCATAAACTTTTACCACTTCCTCCCTACTCACCTGAGTACAATCCTATTGAGAAAACATGGGCTCATATCAAAAAGCACCTCAAAAAGGTATTACCAAGTTGTAATACTTTTTTCGAGGCTCTTTTGTCTTGTTTCAATTAACTATAAATCCCTAAAAATAAAAAATTTCCTATAAATGATTTAAAAAATTATCCTGTTTTATTTCAATAGTAATAAATATTTCTCCAGAGTTCTTCAACTTATCACAAAATTACTCGACATTAAAGATCCTAATATCAAAATTATGGATGTCATTAATAGGGAGACACACTAAGATTCCTTACCTAGAAACGACTGGTATGTCTACTAGAAATCTTCTAATAAAGCGACGTTTTAAGTGCTATCAGTTGTCATTAGGTGCAAGACAGATTATTAATTACATAACAAAAAAAGAGGTCGAAACCTCCTTTAATTAACTACTCCGCCAGTAGGACTCGAACCTACGACATCATGATTAACAGTCATGC
>CAUQGR010000075.1:0-6773 GCA_963517545.1 uncultured Streptococcus sp.
AGACACTCACCGTATGGCTGAAGCTAACCGTGCATTCGCACACTTCCGTTGGTAAAATCATGATGCTAGGAACGGTAAGGATGCAAGGTGAAAATAGGAAACTGACGCAGTATTCGACGAATACAAGGAAGTTTATCTTTTTCACACAGCATCCCGTTCCGGCTCAAATCGGCTAATTAACTTTAGCCCGAGTTCAATTCAACTTGTAAATCTATAAGTTGAAACCAACAATAGCATGAAAACATTGAGAACGGGTAGGTCCTGCCTATCCGTTTTTATTAAAATCGTGTTATAATAGAATAGAAATCAAAAATAAATAGGAGAAACAAACCTCATGGCACGCGAATTTTCACTTGAAAAAACTCGTAATATCGGTATCATGGCTCACGTCGATGCTGGTAAAACAACAACTACTGAGCGTATTCTTTACTACACTGGTAAAATCCACAAAATCGGTGAAACTCACGAAGGTGCGTCTCAAATGGACTGGATGGAGCAAGAGCAAGAACGTGGTATCACTATCACATCTGCTGCGACAACAGCTCAATGGAACAACCACCGCGTAAACATCATCGACACACCAGGACACGTGGACTTCACAATCGAAGTACAACGTTCTCTTCGTGTATTGGATGGTGCGGTTACCGTTCTTGACTCACAATCAGGTGTTGAGCCTCAAACTGAAACAGTTTGGCGTCAAGCAACTGAGTACGGAGTTCCACGTATCGTATTTGCCAACAAAATGGACAAAATCGGTGCTGACTTCCTTTACTCTGTAAGCACACTTCACGATCGTCTTCAAGCAAATGCACACCCAATCCAATTGCCAATCGGTTCTGAAGATGACTTCCGTGGTATCATCGACTTGATCAAGATGAAAGCTGAAATCTATACTAACGACCTTGGTACAGATATCCTTGAAGAAGACATTCCAGCTGAATACCTTGACCAAGCTCAAGAATACCGTGAAAAATTGATCGAAGCAGTTGCTGAAACTGACGAAGAATTGATGATGAAATACCTCGAAGGTGAAGAAATCACTAACGAAGAATTGAAAGCTGGTATCCGTAAAGCAACTATCAACGTTGAATTCTTCCCAGTATTGTGTGGTTCAGCCTTCAAGAATAAAGGTGTTCAATTGATGCTTGATGCGGTTATTGACTACCTTCCAAGCCCACTTGACATCCCAGCGATCAAAGGTATCAACCCAGATACAGATGAAGAAGAAACTCGTCCAGCATCTGATGAAGAGCCATTTGCAGCTCTTGCCTTCAAGATCATGACTGACCCATTCGTAGGTCGTTTGACATTCTTCCGTGTTTACTCAGGTGTTCTTCAATCAGGTTCATACGTATTGAACACTTCTAAAGGTAAACGTGAACGTATCGGACGTATCCTTCAAATGCACGCTAACAGCCGTCAAGAAATCGACACTGTTTACTCAGGTGATATCGCTGCTGCCGTTGGTTTGAAAGATACTACAACTGGTGACTCATTGACAGATGAAAAAGCTAAAATCATCCTTGAGTCAATCAACGTTCCAGAACCAGTTATCCAATTGATGGTTGAGCCAAAATCTAAAGCTGACCAAGACAAGATGGGTATCGCCCTTCAAAAATTGGCTGAAGAAGATCCAACATTCCGCGTTGAAACAAACGTTGAAACTGGTGAAACAGTTATCTCTGGTATGGGTGAGCTTCACCTTGACGTCCTTGTTGACCGTATGCGTCGTGAGTTCAAAGTTGAAGCGAACGTAGGTGCTCCTCAAGTATCTTACCGTGAAACATTCCGCGCTTCTACTCAAGCACGTGGATTCTTCAAACGTCAGTCTGGTGGTAAAGGTCAATTCGGTGATGTATGGATTGAATTTACTCCAAACGAAGAAGGTAAAGGATTCGAATTCGAAAACGCAATCGTCGGTGGTGTGGTTCCTCGTGAATTTATCCCAGCGGTTGAAAAAGGTTTGGTAGAATCTATGGCTAACGGTGTTCTTGCAGGTTACCCAATGGTTGACGTTAAAGCTAAGCTTTACGATGGTTCATACCACGATGTCGACTCATCTGAAACTGCCTTCAAGATCGCGGCTTCACTTGCCCTTAAAGAAGCTGCTAAATCAGCACAACCAGCTATCCTTGAGCCAATGATGCTTGTAACAATCACTGTTCCAGAAGAAAACCTTGGTGATGTTATGGGGCACGTAACTGCTCGTCGTGGACGTGTAGATGGTATGGAAGCACACGGTAACAGCCAAATCGTTCGTGCTTACGTTCCACTTGCTGAAATGTTCGGTTACGCAACAGTTCTTCGTTCTGCATCTCAAGGACGTGGTACATTCATGATGGTATTTGACCACTACGAAGATGTACCTAAGTCAGTACAAGAAGAAATCATTAAGAAAAACAAAGGTGAAGACTAATCAGTCCTCACTCTAGAAGGAAGTCACTTAGTGGCTTCCTTTTTGTATAGTTATTATAAATTTCATTAAGTCTGCAAACGTGCAGTGCGCTCAAAAAAATTTCATATAAAAATGAGTTAAAGAAATTTACAATATAAATGCAAATAAATTGCTAAAGAATGTGAATTATATTTTAAAACTTATAAAAAATAGAATAATATTCATAAATAAACGTTAAAATAGAAAATTCAGAAAATTTCTTCGTTTCTCTTGAAAAATTTTGAAAAAATGGTATGATAGTAACAAGTTATTTTAAGTGAAGAGAAAGGGGAACAATGGAGAAAATCAGTTTAGAATCTCCTAAGACGGGGTCGGACCTAGTTTTGGAAACACTTCGTGATTTAGGAATTGATACCATCTTTGGTTATCCAGGTGGTGCGGTCTTGCCTTTTTATGATGCGATATATAATTTTAAAGGCATTCGCCACATTCTAGGACGCCATGAGCAAGGTTGTCTGCATGAAGCTGAAGGTTATGCCAAATCAACTGGAAAGTTGGGTGTTGCCGTCGTCACTAGCGGACCAGGAGCAACAAATGCCATTACAGGGATTGCAGATGCCATGAGCGACAGTGTTCCCCTTTTGGTCTTTACAGGTCAGGTGGCGCGAGCAGGGATTGGGAAGGATGCCTTTCAGGAGGCAGACATCGTGGGAATTACCATGCCAATCACTAAGTACAATTACCAAGTTCGTGAGACAGCTGATATTCCGCGTATCATTACGGAAGCTGTCCATATCGCAACTACAGGTCGACCAGGGCCAGTCGTCATTGACCTACCTAAAGACGTATCTGCTTTGGAAACAGACTTCATCTATTCACCAGAAGTCAATCTACCAAGCTATCAGCCAACTCTTGAGCCAAATGATATGCAAATCAAGAAAATCTTGAAGCAATTATCCAAGGCTAAAAAGCCAGTCTTGCTAGCTGGTGGTGGGATTAGTTATGCTGAAGCAGCTGCAGAATTAAATGAATTTGCAGAACGCTATCAAATTCCAGTGGTAACCAGTCTTTTGGGACAAGGAACGATTGCAACGAGTCATCCACTCTTCCTTGGAATGGGAGGCATGCACGGGTCATTCGCAGCTAATATTGCCATGACGGAAGCGGACTTTATGATTAGTATTGGTTGTCGTTTCGATGACCGCTTGACGGGGAATCCTAAGACCTTCGCTAAGAATGCTAAGGTTGCTCACATTGATATTGACCCAGCTGAGATCGGCAAGATTATCAGTGCAGATATTCCTGTAGTTGGAGATGCGAAAAAAGCCTTGCAAATGTTGCTGGCCGAACCAACAGTTCATAACAATACTGAAAAATGGATTGAAAAAGTCACTAAAGACAAGAACCGTGTTCGTTCTTATGATAAGAAAGAGCGTGTGGTTCAGCCGCAAGCTGTTATTGAACGAATTGGTGAATTGACGAATGGAGATGCCATTGTGGTAACAGACGTTGGTCAACACCAAATGTGGACAGCTCAGTATTATCCTTACCAAAATGAACGTCAGTTAGTGACTTCAGGTGGTTTGGGAACGATGGGATTTGGAATTCCAGCAGCAATTGGAGCTAAAATTGCTAACCCAGATAAGGAAGTAGTCTTGTTTGTTGGGGATGGTGGTTTCCAAATGACCAACCAGGAATTGGCTATTTTGAACATTTACAAGGTGCCAATCAAGGTGGTTATGCTGAACAACCACTCACTTGGAATGGTTCGCCAGTGGCAGGAATCCTTCTATGAAGGTAGAACATCAGAGTCAGTCTTTGATACACTTCCTGATTTCCAACTGATGGCACAGGCTTATGGCATTAAAAACTATAAGTTTGACAATCCTGAGACCTTGGCTCAAGACCTTGAAGTCATCACTGAGGATGTTCCTATGCTAATCGAGGTAGATATTTCTCGTAAGGAACAGGTGTTACCAATGGTACCAGCTGGTAAGAGTAATCATGAGATGTTGGGGGTGAAGTTCCATGCGTAGAATGTTAACAGCAAAACTACAAAATCGTTCAGGAGTCCTCAATCGCTTTACAGGTGTCCTATCTCGTCGTCAGGTTAATATCGAAAGTATCTCTGTTGGAGCAACAGAAGATCCGAATGTATCGCGTATCACCATTATTATTGATGTAGCTTCTCATGATGAAGTGGAGCAAATCATCAAGCAACTTAATCGTCAGATTGATGTGATTCGCATTCGTGATATTACAGACAAGCCTCATTTGGAGCGCGAGGTGATTTTGGTTAAGATGTCAGCGCCAGCTGAGAAGCGAGCTGAGATTCTAGCGATTATTCAACCTTTCCGTGCAACAGTTGTAGACGTAGCACCAAGCTCGATTACCATTCAGATGACAGGAAATGCTGAAAAGAGTGAAGCTCTATTGCGAGTTATTCGACCATATGGTATTCGCAATATTGCTCGAACTGGTGCAACTGGATTTACCCGCGATTAATACTCTTCGAAAATTAAATTCAAATCACGTCAGCTTTGCCTTGCCGTAGGTATATGTTACTGACTCCGTCAGTCTTATTTACAACCTCAAAGCAGTGCTTTGAGCAGTCTGTGGCTAGCTTCCTAATTTGCTCTTTGATTTTCATTGAGTATAAAAATATTTTAAATTTGTTAAACCAGCCTAAAAGGCAATAAATAATAGAAAAGAGAGAAAAACTATGGCAGTTCAAATGGAATACGAAAAAGATGTTAAAGTAGCAGCACTTGACGGTAAAAAAATCGCCGTTATCGGTTATGGTTCACAAGGACATGCGCATGCTCAAAACTTGCGTGATTCAGGTCGCGATGTCATTATCGGTGTACGTCCAGGTAAATCTTTTGATAAAGCAAAAGAAGATGGATTTGACACTTACACAGTAGCAGAAGCGACTAAATTGGCTGACGTTATCATGATTTTGGCACCAGACGAAATCCAACAAGAATTGTACGAAGCAGAAATCGCTCCAAACTTGGAAGCTGGAAACGCAGTTGGATTTGCTCATGGTTTCAACATCCACTTTGAATTTATCAAAGTTCCTGCAGATGTAGATGTCTTCATGTGTGCTCCTAAAGGACCAGGACACTTGGTACGTCGTACTTACGAAGAAGGATTTGGTGTTCCAGCTCTTTACGCAGTATACCAAGATGCAACAGGAAATGCGAAAAACATTGCTATGGACTGGTGTAAAGGTGTTGGAGCAGCTCGTGTAGGTCTTCTTGAAACAACATACAAAGAAGAAACTGAAGAAGATTTGTTTGGTGAACAAGCTGTACTTTGTGGTGGTTTGACTGCCCTTATCGAAGCAGGTTTCGAAGTCTTGACAGAAGCAGGTTACGCTCCAGAATTGGCTTACTTTGAAGTTCTTCACGAAATGAAATTGATCGTTGACTTGATCTACGAAGGTGGATTCAAGAAAATGCGTCAATCAATTTCAAACACTGCTGAATACGGTGACTATGTATCAGGTCCACGTGTAATCACTGAACAAGTTAAAGAAAATATGAAAGCTGTCTTGGCAGACATCCAAAATGGTAAATTTGCAAATGACTTTGTAAATGACTATAAAGCTGGACGTCCAAAATTGACTGCTTACCGTGAACAAGCAGCTAACCTTGAAATTGAAAAAGTTGGTGCAGAATTGCGTAAAGCAATGCCATTCGTTGGTAAAAACGACGATGATGCATTTAAAATCTATAACTAATTGATAGAAATTAAGGTGAAGGCGAGTTGGGGGACTAACTCGCTTTTATAATCAATTCATCTCTCTTTTAAGGGGATGGATTGTGATAATATGAAATAGTCTAGGAGAAAATGATGTTAAGTTCAAAAGATATCATCAAGGCTCATAAGGTCTTGAACGGTGTGGTTGTGAATACCCCACTGGATTATGACCATTATTTATCGGAGAAGTATGGTGCTAAGATTTATTTGAAAAAGGAAAATGCCCAACGTGTTCGCTCTTTTAAAATTCGTGGTGCTTATTATGCCATTTCCCAGCTCAGCAAGGAAGAACGTGAGCGTGGGGTAGTCTGCGCTTCTGCGGGGAATCATGCGCAGGGAGTTGCCTATACTTGCAATGAAATGAAGATTCCTGCAACTATTTTCATGCCAATTACTACTCCGCAACAAAAAATTGGTCAGGTTCGTTTTTTTGGTGGGGATTTCGTAACCATTAAACTAGTTGGAGATACCTTTGATGCCTCAGCTAAAGCAGCTCAAGAATTTACAGTCTCTGAAAATCGTACCTTTATTGATCCCTTTGATGATGCCCATGTTCAAGCAGGTCAAGGGACAGTTGCTTATGAGATTTTAGAAGAAGCTCGAAAAGAATCGA
>CAUQGR010000076.1:0-6761 GCA_963517545.1 uncultured Streptococcus sp.
AAATTGGATTAACAACTATCCTAAAAAATGCTTGAACTACAAGTCACCTAGAGAAGACTTCTTACTGGCTAACTTGAACTTGAAATTTGGCCTATAGGGGAAGTTTTTGAATATTTCAAAAAAATTCTCAAAGAGTCTTGACAAGTAGTTGAAAAATGATATAATTTAACCATTCAGAAAAGTAATCATACAAACTTTTTAGAGAGTCTGTGGTAGCTGAAAACAGATAAGTGGCGATGATGAAAATTGGGCTGAATGCTATTTAGAATTTGAAATCATAAAAATTCGGTGAGCACACCTTACAGTGCATCTCGTTATTGCGAGACAGAGCGATAGGGAAATTCCCTATAATTGAGGTGGTACCGCGCATCGACGTCCTCACACAAGTTTTTTGTGTGAGGACTTTTTTGATGGAGGTTAGTATGGAAAGAAAACGATGGCGTCGCTTGTTTAGATAAGTGAAGAATTTTAAAGGAAATAAAAAGGAGAAATAGAATGAAAAATAAACGTTTAATTGGAATTATCGCTGCATTAGCAGTCTTAGTAGCAGGAAGCTTGATTTACTCTTCAATGAATAAACCAGAAGCTAAGAACGAAAAGAAAGTTGCCAAAGTTGGTGTCCTTCAGTTTGTGAGCCATCCATCTCTTGACTTGATTTATAAAGGGATTCAAGATGGACTTGCTGAGGAAGGCTATAAAGATGATCAGTTGAAGATCGATTTTATGAACTCAGAAGGTGACCAAAGTAAGGTTGCGACCATGAGTAAACAATTGGTTGCGAATGGTAATGATCTTGTGGTTGGTATCGCAACACCAGCTGCTCAAGGTTTGGCTAGTGCAACAAAAGATCTACCTGTTATCATGGCTGCTATTACAGACCCAATCGGTGCGAACTTGGTTAAAGATTTGAAAAAACCAGGTGGCAACATTACAGGGGTATCAGACCACAACCCAGCTCAACAACAAGTTGAACTCATCAAGGCTCTGACACCAAATGTGAAAACAATCGGTGCTCTTTACTCAAGTAGTGAAGACAATTCAAAAACACAGGTAGAAGAATTTAAAGCTTATGCTGAAAAAGCAGGTTTGACAGTAGAAACGTTTGCAGTTCCTTCAACAAATGAAATTGCTTCAACAGTTAACGTTATGACTAGCAAGGTTGATGCTATCTGGGTTCCAATTGATAACACTATTGCTTCAGCCTTCTCAACTGTTGTATCAAGCAACCAATCAGCTAAAAAACCAATCTACCCAAGCGCAACTGCCATGGTAGAAGCAGGTGGTTTGGCATCCGTTGTAGTTGACCAACATGATCTTGGTGTGGCAACTGGTAAAATGATTGCGCAAGTCTTGAAAGGTGCAAAACCAGCCGATACACCAGTCAATGTCTTTTCAACTGGTAAGTCAGTGATCAACAAAAAATTGGCACAAGAACTAGGTATTACGATTCCTGAATCTGTTCTAAAAGAAGCAGGACAAGTGATTGAATAATCTGTAATGGAGGAGTTGGGGACATCTCCTCCAATTTTTTACAATAGAAATCGTATAGAAAAGGTTAAGAAACAGATGATATTATCTATTATTTCTCAAGGATTTGTCTGGGCTATTTTAGGTCTGGGAATCTTTATGACATTTAGGATTTTAAACTTTCCAGATATGACGACAGAAGGTTCCTTCCCTCTTGGGGGAGCTGTTGCTGTCACTCTGATAACCAAAGGCGTGAACCCTTTTTTAGCGACACTTATTGCTATTGGAGCAGGTTGTTTGGCTGGAATGGCAGCAGGGCTTCTTTATACAAAAGGGAAGATTCCGACTTTACTTTCAGGGATTTTGGTGATGACTTCTTGTCACTCTATCATGCTCTTGATTATGGGACGTGCGAATTTAGGCTTGCTTGGAACTAAGCAAATTCAGGATGTTTTCCCTTTTGATTCGGATTTGAACCAACTCTTGACAGGTCTTATCTTTGTCAGTCTTGTCATTGCTCTCATGCTCTTTTTCTTGGACACCAAACTTGGACAAGCCTATATTGCTACAGGTGACAATCCTGATATGGCTAGAAGTTTCGGGATTCATACTGGTCGCATGGAGCTCATGGGCTTGGTCTTATCAAATGGTGTGATTGCCCTTGCAGGTGCTCTTATTGCCCAGCAAGAAGGATATGCTGATGTATCTCGAGGAATCGGGGTTATCGTTGTGGGGCTTGCAAGTTTGATTATTGGAGAAGTTATCTTCAAGAGCTTGAGCTTGGCAGAGCGCTTGGTTACCATCGTTGTCGGTTCTATAGCTTATCAATTTTTAGTATGGGCAGTTATCGCTCTTGGATTTAACACAAGTTACCTTCGTCTATACAGTGCAGTGATTTTAGCAGTCTGCCTCATGATTCCAACATTTAAGCAAACCATCTTGAAAGGAGCCAAGTTAAGTAAATGACAGCAATTGTAGAATTAAAAAATGCAACCAAAGTTGTTAAAAATGGCTTTGATGAAGAAAAGATTATTTTAAATGATGTTTCCTTAGAAATTTTTGAACAGGATTTTATCACGATTTTAGGTGGAAATGGTGCTGGGAAATCAACCCTCTTTAACACTATTGCAGGAACCTTATCACTAACCAGTGGAACCATCCGTATTTTGGGTGAAGATGTTACCAAGTTTTCACCAGAGAAGCGGGCTAAGTATCTGTCTCGAGTCTTCCAAGATCCCAAGATGGGGACAGCTCCCCGTATGACGGTGGCTGAAAATCTTTTGATTGCCAAGTTTCGTGGTGAAAAGCGTGGACTGTTACCACGACGCTTGACTAGTTATAAGGATGAATTTCAAGCGACCATTGAAAAAGTAGGAAATGGTCTTGAGAAACACTTGAATACGCCAATTGAGTTCTTATCAGGTGGGCAAAGACAGGCCTTGAGTCTCTTGATGGCAACCTTGAAGCGACCTGAATTACTCTTGTTAGACGAGCATACTGCAGCCCTTGATCCAAAGACCAGTGTGGCCTTGATGGAATTGACGGATGAATTTGTCAAGAAGGATCAATTGACAGCGCTTATGATTACTCATCACATGGAAGATGCTCTTAAGTATGGCAATCGCTTGATTGTCATGAAAGAAGGACGAATTATCCAAGATTTGAACCAAGAAGAAAAAGGAAAAATGAAAATCTCTGATTATTATCAACTCTTTGAATAAAGTAGGGAAAATGAGTGAAATGGTTTACTTTTTTTCTGAAATAAAGTATACTATATAAAGTAAACTATGATAACATGGAGGTATTGTGTATGGTTGACAAACAAGTCATTGAAGAAATCAAAAACAATGCCAACATTGTGGAAGTCATAGGGGATGTGATTTCTTTACAAAAGGCAGGACGGAACTATCTAGGGCTCTGTCCTTTTCATGGTGAAAAAACACCTTCTTTCAACGTTGTTGAGGATAAGCAGTTTTACCACTGTTTTGGTTGTGGTCGCTCAGGTGATGTCTTTAAGTTCATAGAGGAGTACCAAGGGGTTCCCTTTATGGAGGCTGTCCAAATCTTAGGTCAGCGTGTTGGGATAGAGGTGGAAAAACCGCTTTATAGTGAACAGAAGCCAGTTTCGCCTCACCAAGCTCTTTATGATATGCACGAAGATGCAGCCAAATTTTATCACGCTATTCTCATGACAACGACCATGGGGGAAGAGGCCAGAAACTACCTTTATCAGCGTGGTTTGACAGATGAAGTGCTCAAGCATTTTCGGATTGGTTTGGCACCTCCAGAACGAAACTATCTCTACCAGCGTTTGTCTGGTCAGTATCGTGAAGAGGATTTCCTAGATTCAGGGCTATTTTACCTCTCAGATGCTAATCAATTTGTAGACACCTTTCACAATCGCATTATGTTTCCCCTGACAAATGATCAGGGAAAGGTCATTGCCTTCTCAGGTCGTATCTGGCAGAAAACGGATTCACAAACTTCTAAGTATAAAAATAGCCGATCGACTGCAATTTTTAACAAAAGTTACGAATTATATCATATGGATAGGGCAAAAAAATCTTCTGGTAAAACCAGTGAGATTTACCTGATGGAAGGGTTCATGGATGTCATTGCAGCCTATCGGGCTGGAATCGAAAACGCTGTGGCGTCCATGGGAACGGCCTTGAGTCGTGAGCATGTTGAGCATCTGAAAAGGTTGACCAAGAAGTTGGTTCTTGTTTACGATGGCGATAAGGCTGGGCAAGCTGCGACATTGAAAGCCTTGGATGAAATTGGTGATATGCCTGTGCAAATCGTCAGTATGCCTGATAACTTGGATCCAGATGAGTATCTACAAAAAAATGGACCAGAAGACTTGGCCTATCTATTAACGAAAACTCGTATTAGTCCGATTGAGTTTTACATTCACCAGTACAAACCTGAAAACAGTGAAAATCTGCAGGCTCAGATTGAGTTTATTGAAAAAATAGCTCCTTTGATTGTTCAAGAAAAGTCTATCACTGCTCAAAATAGCTATATTCATATTTTAGCTGACAGTCTGGCGTCCTTTGATTATGCCCAGATTGAGCAGATTGTTAATGAGAGCCGTCAGGTACAAAGGCAGAATCGCATGGAAGGAATTTCTAGACCGACGCCAATCACCATGCCTGTCACCAAGCAGTTATCGGCTATTATGAGGGCAGAAGCTCATCTACTTTATCGAATGATGGAATCGCCCCTTGTTTTAAACGATTACCGTTTGCGAGAAGACTTTGCATTTGACACACCTGAATTTCAGGTCTTATATGACTTGCTTGGCCAGTATGGCAATCTTCCTCCAGAAGTTCTAGCAGAACAGACAGACGAAGTTGAAAGAGCTTGGTACCAAGTCTTAGCTCAGGATTTGCCTGCTGAGATGTCACCGCAGGAACTTAGTGAAGTAGAGATGACTCGAAACAAGGCTCTCTTGAATCAGGACAATATGAGAATCAAAAAGAAGGTGCAGGAAGCTAGCCATGTAGGAGATACCGACACAGCCCTAGAAGAATTGGAACGTTTAATTTCCCAAAAGAGAAGAATGGAGTAATAATGGCAACAAAACAAAAAGAAGTAACAACATTTGACGTACAAGTAGCAGAATTTATCCGTAATCATAAACAAAAAGGGACAGCAACTGATGATGAAATCAATGCTAGTCTAGTTATTCCTTTTACCTTGGATGCTGATGGGATTGAAGATCTCTTGCAACGAATTCAGGATGCAGGGATTTCAATCACAGATAACGAAGGAAACCCAAGTGCGCGTGTTCTTAGTGCAGAAGAAGAGCCAGAACTCAGCGATGAGGACTTGATTGGATCAACTTCGGCTAAGGTCAATGACCCTGTCCGTATGTACTTGAAAGAAATCGGGGTCGTTCCTCTCTTGACCAATGAAGAGGAAAAAGAATTGGCACTAGCTGTTGAAGCTGGTGATATCGAAGCCAAACAACGTCTTGCGGAAGCCAACCTTCGTTTGGTTGTTTCCATTGCCAAGCGTTATGTCGGCCGTGGTATGCAGTTCCTTGACTTGATTCAAGAAGGGAACATGGGCTTGATGAAGGCAGTTGACAAGTTTGACTATTCTAAAGGATTCAAATTCTCAACTTACGCAACTTGGTGGATTCGTCAGGCCATCACTCGTGCTATTGCGGATCAAGCTCGTACCATCCGTATCCCAGTCCACATGGTTGAAACTATTAATAAATTGGTTCGTGAACAACGTAATCTCCTTCAAGAATTGGGACAAGATCCAACGCCAGAACAAATCGCTGAACGTATGGATATGACTCCTGACAAGGTACGTGAAATCTTGAAGATTGCCCAAGAGCCAGTATCGCTTGAAACACCAATTGGTGAAGAGGATGATAGCCACCTTGGGGACTTTATTGAAGACGAAGTGATTGAAAATCCAGTGGACTACACAACTCGTATCGTTTTGCGTGAGCAATTGGATGAGGTCTTGGATACTCTTACAGACCGTGAAGAAAACGTCTTGCGTCTACGCTTCGGACTAGATGATGGGAAAATGCGCACCCTTGAAGATGTGGGTAAAGTCTTTAACGTAACCCGTGAGCGTATCCGTCAGATTGAAGCAAAGGCTTTGAGAAAACTACGCCAACCAAGTCGCAGCAAACCGCTTCGTGATTTTATTGAAGACTAGGAGTGAGGAAAATATGGCTTATACAGAAGAGCAAATTGAAAATATCAAAACACGGATTTTAACAGCCTTAGAAGAAGTCATCGACCCTGAGTTGGGAATCGATATTGTCAATCTTGGTTTGATTTATGAGATTCGTTTTGACGGTGACACAGGGCAAACAGAGATTGATATGACTTTGACAACTATGGGTTGTCCCCTAGCAGACCTTTTGACAGACCAGATTTATGATGCCATGACAGAGGTCCCAGAAGTGACTGATACTGAGGTTAAATTAGTCTGGTATCCAGCCTGGACAGTTGAAAAAATGAGTCGCTATGCCCGCATTGCCCTAGGCATTAAGTAATACTCTTCGAAAATCAAATTCAAACCACGTCAGCTTCACCTTGCCGTAGCTATGGTTACTGACTTCGTCAGTTCTATCCACAACCTCAAAGCAGTGCTTTGAGCAGCCTTCGGCTAGCTTCCTAGTTTGCTCTTTGATTTTCATTGAGTATAAACATATAAAAACATGTGAGAGACCGTTGGAGAAGCGAGGAATTTTCCCCCTCTTTTCCTCTAGTCTCTCCTTTCTTTTGCTGATTTTATTCAAAGAAAATGATATAATAGTAGTT
>CAUQGR010000077.1:0-6572 GCA_963517545.1 uncultured Streptococcus sp.
TAAAATCGCAAGTGCTAGATATTTGGCGAGATAAGAAAAATTACCTGCCCTTTTTGGCTTATGCTATTTTGGGAATTTTCTCAGTCCAGTATTTTTTCTATCTCTGCGTAGAATACTCAAATGCTGCGACAGCGACTATTTTACAGTTCATTAGTCCAGTTTTTATCCTCTTTTACAATCGCTTGGTTTATCAAAAACGAGCGTCAAAAAGTGCTATTTTCTATGTTTTGATTGCCATGTTGGGTGTTTGCTTGATGGCGACAAAGGGAGATCTCTCTCAGTTATCCATGACGCCACTAGCCCTTATAACAGGTCTGTTGAGTGCTATGGGTGTTATGTTTAATGTTATCTTGCCCCAACCTTTTGCGAAGCGCTATGGTTTTGTTCCTACGGTTGGGTGGGGGATGATTTTGGCAGGTTTATTTAGCAATATCCTTTCGCCAGTGTATCAGCTTTCCTTTACTCTTGATATTTGGAGTATCTTGATTTGTCTCATTATCGCTTTCTTTGGGACGGCTTTTGCCTTTTTCATTTCTATGAAGGCTGTGTCCTTGGTTTCTCCCTTGGTGGTTTCCGTTATCAGTGCCAGCGAACCTCTCTCTTCTGCTCTCTTGAGTGTTTTGTTCTTAGGATTGGTAGTGGATTGGTCCCTTCTTCTAGCTATGGCCTTGATTATTTTACCTATGATATTTTTGTCTATAGAAGAAGCGAAAGAAAGTAGATAAAAAGTCTTTTCTTAATTCTAAAAGTGTGCTATACTAGAATAGTCAATAAAACACGGGGAGATAGTTGTGAAGAGTGTTTTTAGGTTGTATCGGTAGGGGCTTGCTTTTACCGACAGCACGTTTTATCTCACATCCCTAAAAATCATACCTAAAAACAAACAAAAAGGCTTCAAATTTGAGGCCTTTTTTGGTAGAATAGGTATCATTAAAATGAACTAGGAGGCGCTTATGACTGCTACAAAAATGAACGCTCAAGAAATTATCCAATTTATCGCCAATGCTGAAAAGAAAACCAGTGTGAAAGTAACCTTTGAGGGACAACTCGCAACTGCTGTACCTAGCTCTGTTGTCAAACTAGGAAATGTTCTATTTGGAGACTGGAAGGACGTGGCTCCGCTTCTCGATGGTTTGGTAGAAAATCAAGACTATGTTGTTGAGCAAGATGCTCGCAATTCTGCAGTTCCCTTGCTAGACAAACGTGAGATTAACGCTCGTATTGAGCCAGGTGCTATTATCCGTGATCAGGTAGAAATTGGTGATAATGCTGTTATCATGATGGGGGCTGTTATCAATATCGGTGCTGAAATCGGTGCAGGAACCATGATTGATATGGGGACTATCCTTGGTGGCCGTGCCATCGTTGGGGAAAATAGTCACGTTGGTGCAGGTGCAGTTCTTGCAGGTGTGATTGAGCCAGCGAGCGCTGAACCAGTCCGTGTTGGAGACAATGTTCTCATCGGTGCCAACGCAGTGGTTATCGAAGGGGTCCAAATCGGTAGTGGTTCAGTTGTCGCAGCAGGAGCTATTGTTACCCAAGATGTCCCAGAAAACGTGGTAGTAGCAGGTGTTCCAGCTCGTATTATCAAAGAGATTGATGCCCAAACCCAACAAAAAACAGCGCTAGAGGATGCGCTTCGTACCTTATAATTGTAAAAGTAATAAAGAGGCGGAACCCTTCTTCCAGCCTCTTTCTGCTATATCGGAGGATAGATAGATGTTAGATTTGATTCAGACTAGACGAGATTTGCACCAGATTCCAGAGATTGGCTTGGAGGAGTTCAAGACTCAGGCTTATCTGCTGGATGTGATTGAGAAATTGACTGCGGGCAAGAATTTTGTTCAAGTTCGAACTTGGCGGACAGGTATTTTGGTTTACTTGCAGGGAAGTCAGCCAGAGCGTACTATTGGTTGGCGGACAGATATTGATGGCCTGCCTATTGTCGAACAAACAGGCCTTCCTTTCGCTTCCCAGCATCAAGGTCGCATGCATGCTTGTGGACATGATTTCCACATGACCATTGCTTTAGGCTGTCTCGAGCGCGCCCTTGAGGAGCAACCAAAGAACAATCTGCTCTTTCTGTTTCAACCTGCTGAAGAAAATGAAGCTGGTGGCATGCTCATGTATGAGGATGGCGCTTTTGGAGACTGGTTGCCAGACCAGTTTTATGGCCTTCATGTTCGACCAGATTTGAAAGTCGGTCAGATTGCGACCAATACTCATACACTCTTTGCAGGGACTTGCGAGGTGAAGATTCGTTTCAAAGGCAAAGGTGGCCACGCAGCTTTTCCTCATGAAGCTAATGATGCCTTGGTGGCGGCTAGTTACTTTGTGACTCAAGTGCAGTCAGTTGTCAGCCGCAATGTTAACCCAATAGAGGGAGCAGTGGTGACCTTTGGTCTTTTCCAAGCTGGAACAACAAACAATGTCATCACAGACACAGCCTTTTTGCATGGGACTATTCGGGCCTTGACACAGGACATGAGTCTCTTGGTGCAAAAGAGGGTCAAAACAGTTGCAGAAGGAGTTGCAGCTGCCTTTGATATGGAAGTCGAAGTGGAACTCAAACAAGGTGGTTACCTGCCTGTTGAGAACAATCCAGACTTGGCGCGTGAACTGATGGATTTCTTTGAAGAAAAAGACGGAATTGAGTTGATTGATATCGAGCCTGCTATGACAGGTGAAGACTTTGGTTATCTCCTTTCAAAGGTTGATGGCGTGATGTTTTGGCTAGGTATCGATAGTCCCTACGCCCTTCATCACCCTCAGATGAGTCCCAAGGAAGAAGCCTTAGCCATTGGGGTAGATGCGGTTTCTAGTTTCCTGAAAAAGAAGGCAGCAGAGTAGAGGGCTTGTCTATGAAAGCAGAATTACGTAAGCAAGTCTTGCAAGAAATGAAGGCTATCCCTCGAACTCAAAAAGTTACTATGGATCTAGCTTTAACCGAACGACTTTTACAACACCCCTTTTACCAAGAAGCTAGGATCATCGCCACCTACCTCTCTTTTCCTCATGAGTTTCAAACGCAGGAACTGATTGAGCAGGCCTTGAAGGACGACAAAAAAGTTCTGATACCAAAAACCTATCCCAAGGGGCGCATGGACTTTGTGGTCTATGATCCGCAACAACTGGTTAAAACTTCCTTTGGCCTACTGGAACCACAGGGAAATTTGGAAGTGATGGATGCTTCTCAGATTGATTTGATTCATGTTCCGGGGTTAGCTTTTACGACAAAGGGCTATCGGATTGGATACGGTGGAGGTTATTATGACCGCTATCTGGAATATTTTTCTGGTCATACTTTGAGTACGATATATCCTTGTCAAATTCAGGACTTTATTCCTGAAAATCATGATATTCCTGTTCAGGAGGTACTGATTGATGAAAGAAATCTTTGATAGGCGTTACCCTGTGACGAGTTTCTTCCTCTTAGTGACGGCCTTGGTATTTCTACTAATGTTGGTGACTGCAGGCGGAAACTTTGACAGGGCAGATACATTATTTCGATTTGGAGCCATGTATGGGCCAGCTATTCGCCTCTTTCCTGAGCAGGTTTGGCGTCTCTTCTCTGCCATTTTTGTTCATATTGGTTGGGAGCATTTCATTGTCAATATGCTTTCGCTTTATTATCTTGGTAGGCAAGTAGAGGAAATTTTCGGATCCAAGAAGTTTTTCTTTCTCTATCTCTTATCAGGAATGATGGGCAATCTCTTTGTTTTTGTATTTAGTCCCAAATCCTTAGCAGCAGGAGCCTCGACTTCTCTCTATGGACTATTTGCTGCAATTATTGTTCTTCGTTATGCAACTCGCAACCCCTATATCCAACAGCTAGGGCAATCCTATCTGACACTTTTTGTGGTTAACATTATTGGAAGTGTTCTGATTCCAGGAATCAGTCTAGCAGGTCATATCGGAGGTGCAGTTGGTGGCGCATTTCTAGCAGTTATCTTTCCAGTTCGAGTAGAAAGACGGATGTATAGTACTAGCCAGAGGTTAGGAGCGGTAGTGTTATTCGTAGGACTCTCAGTGTTGCTTTTCTACAAGGGAATGGGGTTTTGACGAAGTTGGAAGAAAATTTGTGTAATGAAAAAAGATAAGGAATTTTTTGAACCTTATCTTTTTTGTTTTATTCCTTCTCAGCCAATTCTTTTCCCAGTTGGATGAGGTATTCTTTCAAATCATCTTTGACTTGTGGATGTTTGAGGGCGTAGTCAATAGATGTTTTCATAAAGCCAAACTTATCCCCAACGTCGTAACGAGCTCCTGTAAATTCACGGGCGAAAACACGTTGTGTTTTATTAAGGGTATCAATTGCATCGGTAAGCTGGATTTCATTTCCAGCACCGGGAGCTTGATTTTCGAGGATTTCAAAAATTTCTGGTGTGAGCAGATAGCGTCCGATGATTGCCAAATCACTTGGAGCATCTTCTGGAGCTGGTTTTTCAACGAAAGTTTCGACACTGTAGAGTCCATTGATTCCTTCGCCTTGAGGAGCAATGACTCCATATGATGAAACGTCTTCGTGTGGTACGGGCATGACAGCAATGGTTGATGCGTGTGTCTTTTCGTAATCATTCATCAGTTGTTTTGTCAAAGGAACGGCGTTTTCATCTGTGATGTCCATAAGGTCATCACCTAGCATAACAACGAAGGGCTCATTCCCTACAAAAGCTTTGGCTTGTAAGACAGCATCTCCAAGACCACGAGGGTGAGTTTGGCGAATGAAATGAAGGCGCATACCAGTTGCTTCATCTACTAGTTTTAATAGATCCGTTTTGCCTTTTTCTTTGAGGTTGTACTCAAGCTCAAAATTTGAGTCAAAGTGGTCCTCAATAGAACGTTTTGATTTACCAGTGACAACCAGAATATCTTCAATGCCTGATTTAAGAGCTTCTTCTACGATAAACTGGATAGTTGGTTTGTCTACGATTGGCAACATTTCTTTGGCAAGGGCCTTGGTTGCTGGTAAAAATCGAGTTCCTAGTCCAGCGGCAGGAATGACTGCTTTTCTAACTTTCAGTGCCATAATAATCCTTTCTATAGAGGGCTAAGACCACTCATTTTCTGCTTTAAATTCATTGTTCATGATGTCATAAATGGCATCTTTGATATTGGTTCCGTTGTAGATAACTTGGTAAATGGCTTGTGTAATGGGCATATAAACCCCAAGTTCTTGCGCTAGTTCATAGGCTGCTCGAGTCGTTGAGATTCCTTCGATTACCATGCCCATATTGGCTTCGATATCAGCTAGGGATTCTCCACGACCAAGGGCATCTCCAGCTCTCCAGTTGCGAGAGTGGATGGAGGTTCCCGTTACGATCAAGTCTCCAACACCAGATAAGCCGCTATAGGTCAATGGACTGGCCCCGAGTGCTACCCCTAGGCGGGTAATTTCTGCCAAGCCTCGAGCGATGATGGCTGCCTTGGCATTGTCTCCAAATCCCAGACCATGTAAAGCTCCGGCACCGACAGCAATAATATTTTTAAGAGCACCAGCAGTTTCAACTCCAATAACATCCGTATTGGTATAAAGTCGGAAGTAGTGATTGCTAAAGAGCTCCTGAACGTATTGAGCAGTTTGTAAGTCTTTAGAAGCAGCTGTGATTAAAGTCAGGTCACGCACAATGGTTTCTTCTGCATGACTAGGTCCTGAAACAACGACGATATCACTGCGGAGCTCTTCAGGGATTTCTTCTTCAAGGATGGTTGATAATCGTTTATGGCTATCAGGCTCTAACCCCTTTGATGCGTGCATGATGACAGCCTTATGGTCCAGGGTTTGTGCAACTTGTTGGGCAACAAGACGTGTCACTTTTGTTGGGACAACAAACAAAATCGCATCTACATCTTTCAATGCCTCTGCTAAGTCGGTGTAGGCAATGATTTTGTCATCTAGAACGACATCTTTAAAGTAATGTTTATTAGTATGGTGTGTATTAATTTCATTGATTTGTTCGGGAATATTTCCCCAAATACGTACCTCGTGTCCATTGTCATTTAAGACTTGTGAAAGGGCAGTTCCCCAAGAACCAGGCCCCAAGACGGCGATGGTTTGTTTTTCCATGATTTCCTCCTTAATAGAGTCCTTTTCATTATTCTATCATATTCTAGAGGATTTTGCACTTGCATTGCTGGGTAGTGGTGGCTTTGTTGCTTGAAAAATATATCAAAACCGAGACGAAGGGATAAACTCTTAGTCTCGGTTTTGATATTTCTTAAAGAATAGCTAGATTTATTTTAATTGATCTGTAATGTCTTTTGATAGCAACATTCCCAGATGGTAAGTTTTATTGATATATGCAATGACATCATTGATATTTTCAGTCGTTTGAATTTTCTCTTTGATGTCAGCCCTAAATGTTTCATCCTTTAAAAGTTGTTCTTGGTAGAGTCTTTGAAGTCTCTCCTTCTCGTACTTATTGAGCAGAAAAAGGAACACCAAGCTAATCACAACGAGGACATAAGCATATTGGCTCATAGAAAATCTCCCTGTATGATAAAAAATAGTAGTGAATAAATCGATTTAGTGGACCTAAAATAGCAGAACAAGTCAGCAAAACTTGATAAGA
>CAUQGR010000078.1:0-6459 GCA_963517545.1 uncultured Streptococcus sp.
CTCTCAATAACCTCGAAGCTATCATACAATCCATTGCTCGCGATTATCCATTGACAGAGATTAAATTGCTTTCCATTTTGCCAGTCAATGAGGGAGAAGAGTACAAGCAGACGGTTTATATCCGCACGAATGAAAAAATTCAGAACTGGAATCAAGCCTATCAAGAGCTTGCTTCTGCCTATATGCAGGTGGAATTTGTGCCAGTTTTTGATCGTTTGATAGACCAAGAAGGCCAACTCAAAAAAGACTATACTACTGATGGGTTGCACCTTAGTGTTGCCGGTTATCAGGTTTTGTCAAAAGCCTTGAAAGACTATCTTGTGTAGTTAGTTGCTTTTCCTTTTGCATTTTTGAGTTAGATAAGGTATAATGGTTTTATTGTCTTTTGGGGTCGTTACGGATTCGACAGGCATTATGAGGCATATTTTGCGACTCGTGTGGCGACGTAAACGCTCAGTTAAATATAACTGCAAAAAATAACACTTCTTACGCTCTAGCTGCCTAAAAACCAGCAGGCGTGACCCGATTTGGATTGCTCGTGTTCAATGACAGGTCTTATTATTAGCGAGATACGATCAAGTCTTGTCTAGCGGCTTGATAAGAGATTGATAGACTCGCAGTTTCTAGGCTTGAGTTATGTGTCGAGGGACTGTTAAACTAATACATAACCTATGGTTGTAGACAAATATGTTGGCAGGTGTTTGGACGTGGGTTCGACTCCCACCGGCTCCATTATTCCTTTGCATTCTTTTGCATTCCTTGGTAAAACGTTGTTAAATCAACGTTTTTTATTTTTGTCTTTGGTATTCCTTTGCATTCTTTTGCGGAAAAAGGGAGTCACAAACAGACCCTGTTTTTAAAAAAGGGATACAAAAAAGGATACAACATTTTTGTCGTATCCTAGAAATCTATGTACTTCACAAAGCGTTTTTTGGCTCCATTATGAGTTTTTGTGATTGTTAGCTGATTTTTTACAATCCTGCAAATTCTTTGATTTCTTGTGCTGACATTGAAGAGTCGCAACGGACATTGATTTGTCCATCTGCAATGTGAACGAAGCCTGGTACAGTTGGAATTCCATAGCGTGAGCGGAATTCTTGCAACTCATTGAGTTGGCTTGGTTCTTCACTGTTGATGAAGTAGATGTGAGCTTTGGTTTCAGCTACGACACCTGACAATGTACCAGCAAATTTACGGCAGTAAGGGCAAGTTTTACGACCGATAAAGAAGGTTGCAGTTTCTTTTTTATCAAGAGCTTCTTGCGCACGCGCAACTGTAGTGACTTCAAGGTCTTTGATGTTATCTAAAAATTGTTCCATGAGATTACCTCGCTTTCATTGATAAGTCTAGTATGCCATAAAGTTTCTAAAATTGCTTAGATTTGATACGAAAAAAAGATGAGATTGGTTTATCTCATCTTTTATAGGATTTTATTTTACAAAAGCATTGATTTCTGCTTCGATATTAGCAATCTTAGCTTGTGATTCTTCGTTTGTTTCCCCTACAACTGCAATGTAGAACTTGATTTTTGGTTCTGTACCTGAAGGGCGAACGGCAATCCATGAACCGTCAGCAAGTGTGTATTTCAACACATCACTTGGAGGAGTTGTCAAGTTTGTAACAGTACCGTCAGCAGCAGTAGCAGTTTGTGCCTTGAAGTCTTCTACGACAGTGATAGCTGTTGCGTTCCATTCTTTTGGAGCATTGTTACGGAATTTAGCCATAATCGCTTTGATTTGTTCAGCACCATCAACACCAGAAAGAGTAACAGAAATTGTTTTTTCTGCGTAGTAACCGTACTCTTTGTAGATTTCTTCGATACCGTCAGCAAGTGTCAAACCACGTGAACGGTAGTAGGCAGCAAGTTCAGCAACGACAAGAACAGCTTGGATAGCATCTTTATCACGTACAAATGGTTTAATCAAGTAACCGAAGCTTTCTTCAAATCCCATCATGTAAGTGTGATTGTGTTTTTCTTCGAATTCTTGGATTTTTTCAGCGATAAATTTGAAACCTGTCAAAACGTTGAACATGGTTGCGCCGTAGCTTTCAGCAATCTTCGTTACCAAGTCAGTTGATACGATAGATTTACATAGGGCTGCATTTTCAGGAAGAGTTCCAGCATTTTTGTGGGCTTCCAAGATGTATTTAGCCATGATAGCACCGATTTGGTTACCTGAAAGGTTGAGGTAGCTACCATCTTTTTGAAGAACTTCAACACCAACACGGTCAGCATCAGGGTCAGTTGCGACAAGAACGTCTGCACCAACTTGACGACCAAGTTCTTCAGCAAGGGCAAAGGCTGCTTGGCTTTCTGGGTTTGGAGATTTTACAGTTGAGAAGTCTGGGTCAGGAGTTGCTTGTGCTTCAACGACTTGAACAGAGTCAAATCCTGCTTGGGCAAGAGCACGACGAGCCAACATTTCACCAGTACCATGAAGTGGTGTGTAGACAATCTTCATGTCTTTACCAAATTCTTCAATCAAGGCTGGGTTGATGTTTACGTCCTTAACCTCTTTAAGGTATTCTACGTCAACAGCTTCGCCGATAACTTCAATCAAGCCAGAAGCTTTTTCAGCTTCCACATCAGCAACTTCAACTGCAAATGGGTTTTCGATTGCACGGATATAAGTAGTCAAAGCGTCCGCGTCGTGTGGAGGCATTTGTCCACCGTCTTCACCGTAAACCTTGTAACCGTTAAATGGAGCAGGGTTGTGGCTGGCTGTGACCATGATACCTGCGAAACAGTTGAGGTGACGAACTGCAAATGATAGTTCTGGAGTTGGACGAAGGCTTTCAAATACATAAGATTTGATACCATGTTTAGCAAGAACTGCCGCAGATTCAAAGGCAAACTCTGGTGAGAAGTGACGGCTATCGTAGGCGATTGCTACACCGCGTTCTTTTTCGTTTCCACCTTTTGACTCAATCAAACGAGCCAATCCTTCAGTAGCTTGGCGAACAACGTAGATGTTGATACGGTTTGTACCAGCGCCAATCAAGCCACGCATACCTGCAGTACCAAATTCAAGATTTGTATAGAAGGCATCTTCCTTCGTTTTTTCGTCCATATTTTCCAAATCTTGACGAAGGTAGTCAGGAAGCTCCGCAAAATCAACCCATTTCTGGTAATTTTCTTGGTAAGACATTAAAATTCTCCTTTTTGTAAATTGTTTTAACCGTTCACATTATAGCACTTTTTAACATTTTAGTAAAACGGTAGCATAAGTTTTTAGTCAATGAGCGAATAAGACTGTACTATTCATAATTTTGATTTAAGTGTGTTAATTACAAACCGAAATGACAAATCAATTTTGTTCTATTTTATAGTCTCTAAAAATTGAAATTAAACCTTATTCGTTGTATACTTTAAAGTAAGGATTATCGTATAAGGTCTAGTATAATATATATCTTTTGGTATATATATATATATATATGGAGGTAGTCATGAATAGTCCAGAAAAACAATTAAAATACAGTATTCGGAAAGTGAGTGTCGGTGCAGCTAGTGTTGTCATTGGGGCGCTCTATCTTTTGATGGGAGCAGGGATTGCTCATGCTGAGGGTGTGGACTCAGATAAGGGAGCTGAGAGGGCTGCAAGCTCGGTAGAGCCAGAGCGGTCTGGAACTGGAGAGCCAGAAAACAAGACTGACCTCAGTCATACTGACGCAGCAGCAAATACCTATAATGCTCCAGTAGCTGACAATCCGCTAGTAACTCCAGAAAGTACGAAACCTCGTACTCGTAGTAAAAGAGAATTAGCTGATGGGGAGTCAAGTGATCCATCGAATGGAGCTACAGGGACTGAATCAGAGCCGACTTCTGGAAATGATGGAGGTTCAGACCCAGCAGAAACAGATCCAGCTTTACTGGATGCTAATCGTAAAGGTGAGACAGTAAAAGAACACCAGCCCGGGGTCATTGTGCCCAAAGACGGAGAAGAGGGAGCGAATGATAAGAATGCCAATCTGAGATTTGATGTCCCTAAGAAAAATCTAACTGCTGAAGAATTATGGGATATTGTAAAAAATATGCCGGATGACTTCCAAAATAATGAACGTTCTTATTTGCGTAATATGAATACCCTTGGGGATGCTCTGGGGCTAGAACCTGGTGAAATCCGAGAACTCAAAGAGTTTGGTGGTTGGAGTGCCATTGATAAAGAAGGGAATCCTGGTAAATTTGTAATCGGTAAGAAAAATGAGCAAGGCTACTTTACAGGTTGGTATGTCAACGAAAAAGGTGAAAAAATACAAGGTGGTATGCTTGGGGCAGACGCCTTAGATAACATCTATGTGCACGAACAAGCCTTAGACCGTCGTTTTAAATACATGCTCATGCTTGTTAAAGGACGTACACGAGCTAATCGAAACGAAAAGGTTTCAGATAATTCGGATTATGATCCACGTGCTCAAAATGAACGTGCAGGTAAGAACTCCACCGAATTTAAGAATCTCCCATTTTTAGAAAAAGATGAATATAATAAATATTCTCCAGGTGTGGTTGGATATAATGGGATAGAGAAGCAGTTTACTGCCTTTTCTCCTGCCTTCGGAAGCCGTGTTCGTGTGGAATTTGTAACAGGGTATATCTCAGATATTAACGGTTCTAAAGGAACCTATCGAGTAGTCATTAAAACTAAGGATACTGCTGGTCAAGAGAAGACAGTATACGATGAAACCATTCACCGTGTAGCCGAAATCGTTCAGAATGAAGACTTGTATAAGAAAGGTTTGAATGTTGAATCGGCACATGCAAACATTTTGAAATTTTTAAAAGGTGAGTTTGAATACCGTGTTAATAAAATTAAAAATCCGAAAGTAAAAGCATCATTAGGAAACAAAAAAGAAAAAGAATATACACCAGAAGAACAAAAAGTATACGATCAAATTGTAGAAGAAGCAACGGAAGAAGCTAAAAAACAAGGCGATATTGTGATGAATGTTACTGAAGACTTCTTAAGTATAGTAAAATCAGGGAAAAAAGATTCAGAGTGGAAGAAAACTTTCACAAATGTAGCTCGGACAACTACAGGGCTATCAAATGACTTGAATAATTTATTGAAAAATGCTGATAAAGATAATCCTAATACCCCAACTTGGCTAATCTCAGGTTCTTCTCAAGCTAAAGCTGATGACAGAGCATATAGATTACTCACTACTCTTATACCGGGTGCTAAGAAAATTACCTATCATGTTAAGGATGATCAGCTGGAAGTTGAAACAGATAAATACACATATACTGCCGCTAGAAACGGTAGCAAGGAAGTTGGTATTCAAGGGTCAGAAGTAGCAGCAACAGGTACTGCAGCTGATTATAATACTAATCCTGATAAATTTAATCTTATAAATACTAATACAAAAGTAAATGAGCGTAATAATGGTTGGGCTAAAGCTAACGATGAAGATTTCCAAAATTTCTCAAGATTTATAGGAGTAGATCAAGGTATCGAGCGAACGAAGGTACTGACTGATAAAGAACTATCTGATAAGATTAGGGAGGCAGTGGGTCCTGGAGATAGCAAACTCGGAAAAGGTGGCTACTTCTCAACTGGGGATGTTTTACTAGGAAAAGATATTGTTTCTTATACCGTACAAGTATTTTCAGGAAATGATAACAGAGTCGGGGTCAATCCTCAAAGTCACCGTGTTCAGTATAATCTCCCAATTCTAGCTGACTTTTCAGTTATTCAAGACACGGTGGAACCATCACGATCCGTTGTTGAAAAAATCATTCCAAAATTAAATATTCCACCAGCAGAGAAAGATAAAATAACCGAAGAAATCAAGAAAAAGAAGAAAACATCAGAATTGACAGAACTAATCTCAGGAAATGTGAAAGTTCGTTATGTTGATGAACAAGGGAATTTATTATCATTAAAAAATGATACTGGAATTGGAGAAAAAGAAAGTGACGGAACCTACATTACCAATAAAAAACAACTGATTGGTACCAGCTATAATGTCACAGATAAAAAACTCAGCACTATCTCAACAACCAATGGGAAACATTATAGAGCCAAAAGAGATTTAGGGGAAAATTCTGATCCTACTGAAGGAAATATCGTAAACGGAGTAAGAACGATTACTTATGTTTATGAGGAACGAGAAGCACCTACCACTGCTACAGTAACAGCCAATTATTACAAAGAAGGCACACAAGAGAAGTTGGCAGATTCTGTTATAAAAGCTGATTTGGCGATAGGGTCTGAGTATACTACAGAAGCAAAAACTATCGAAGGAAAAACAACAACTGAGGACAAAGAAGACCGAGTTATCACAAGGAAAACAACATACACCTTGGTAGCAACTCCTGAAAATGCCACAGGAACTGTACCAGAAGACGGTGCAACCGTTAACTACTACTACCGTGAGAATGTTGAAGAAACAGTGGTTCCCAAAACAGAAGATGTAAAAGAAACCAAAACCGTTACTCGTACCATCAAGTATGTCGATAAA
>CAUQGR010000079.1:0-6062 GCA_963517545.1 uncultured Streptococcus sp.
AGGAAAATCGTCTGGTCTTTGAAGGGGTTGTTTTTGATGTGGAGCAAAAAGTGACTAGAACAGGTCGTGTTTTGATCAACTTTAAAATGACGGATTACACTTCAAGTTTTTCTATGCAAAAGTGGGTTAAAAACGAGGAAGAGGCTCAGAAATTTGATCTAATCAAGAAAAATTCTTGGCTACGAGTGCGTGGAAATGTGGAGATGAATAACTTCACACGCGATTTGACTATGAACGTGCAGGATGTGCAGGAAGTTGTTCACTATGAGCGGAAGGATTTGATGCCAGAAGGTGAGCGTCGGGTTGAGTTTCATGCTCATACTAACATGTCGACTATGGATGCTCTACCAGAGGTTGAAGAAATTGTTGCGACAGCTGCTAAGTGGGGACACAAGGCGGTTGCCATCACGGACCACGGGAATGTCCAGTCCTTCCCACACGGCTATAAGGCGGCCAAGAAAGCGGGAATTCAGCTGATTTATGGAATGGAAGCCAATATCGTGGAGGACCGTGTCCCTATTGTCTATAACGAAGTGGAGATGGACTTGTCAGAAGCGACTTATGTGGTCTTTGACGTGGAAACGACAGGTCTATCAGCTATCTATAATGACTTGATTCAGGTTGCGGCTTCTAAGATGTACAAGGGGAATGTCATTGCTGAATTTGATGAATTTATCAATCCTGGGCATCCCTTGTCAGCTTTTACTACTGAGTTGACTGGAATTACAGATGACCATGTCAAAAATGCCAAGCCACTGGAACAAGTTTTGCAAGAATTCCAAGAATTTTGCCAGGATACTGTCCTAGTCGCCCACAATGCGACCTTTGACGTTGGCTTTATGAATGCCAACTATGAGCGCCATGGTCTGCCTAGGATTAGCCAGCCAGTTATTGATACGCTGGAGTTTGCTAGAAACCTCTATCCTGAGTATAAGCGTCATGGTTTGGGGCCTTTGACCAAGCGTTTTGGTGTGGCCTTGGAACATCACCACATGGCCAACTACGATGCGGAAGCGACTGGTCGCCTGCTCTTTATCTTTATCAAAGAGGTAGCAGAAAAACATGGTGTGACTGATCTAGCTAGACTAAATATTGATCTAATCAGTCCAGACTCTTATAAAAAAGCTCGGATCAAGCATGCGACCATCTATGTCAAGAATCAGGTGGGGCTAAAAAATATCTTTAAGCTGGTTTCCTTGTCTAATACCAAGTACTTTGAAGGGGTGCCACGGATTCCAAGAACGGTTCTAGATGCCCATCGGGAAGGTTTGATTTTAGGTTCAGCTTGCTCTGAGGGTGAAGTTTTTGATGCAGTCGTTTCCCAAGGTGTGGATGCGGCGGTTGAGGTGGCCAAGTATTATGACTTTATCGAGGTTATGCCACCAGCTATTTATGCGCCCTTGATTGCTAAGGAGCAGGTCAAGGATATGGAGGAACTCCAGACTATTATCAAGAGTTTGATAGAGGTTGGAGACCGCCTTGGCAAGCCCGTTCTTGCTACGGGAAATGTCCACTATATCGAACCGGAAGAAGAGATTTACCGTGAAATTATCGTCCGTAGCTTGGGACAAGGGGCTATGATTAACCGAACCATCGGTCACGGCGAACATGCCCAACCGGCTCCGCTACCTAAGGCTCATTTTCGAACAACTAATGAGATGTTGGATGAATTTGCCTTCTTGGGAGAAGATTTAGCTCGGAAACTGGTTATTGAAAACACCAATGCCTTGGCAGAAACCTTTGAGCCCGTTGAGGTTGTAAAAGGTGACTTGTACACGCCTTTCATTGACAAAGCTGAAGAAACGGTCGCTGAATTGACCTATAAGAAGGCTTTTGAGATTTATGGAAATCCGCTGCCAGATATTGTTGATTTGCGGATTGAAAAAGAACTAACCTCTATTCTGGGGAATGGCTTTGCCGTGATTTATCTAGCTTCCCAGATGCTGGTGCAACGTTCTAATGAACGGGGCTACTTGGTGGGTTCTCGTGGATCTGTCGGATCTAGTTTCGTTGCGACCATGATTGGGATTACAGAGGTCAACCCTCTCTCTCCTCACTATGTCTGTGGACAGTGTCAGTATAGCGAGTTTATCACAGATGGTTCGTACGGTTCAGGATTTGATATGCCTAATAAGGATTGTCCAAAGTGTGGTCATAAACTCAGCAAAAATGGGCAGGATATTCCGTTTGAGACCTTCCTCGGTTTTGATGGGGACAAGGTTCCCGATATTGACTTGAACTTCTCGGGAGAAGACCAGCCTAGCGCCCACTTGGATGTGCGTGATATCTTTGGTGAAGAATATGCCTTCCGTGCGGGAACGGTTGGTACGGTAGCTGCTAAGACTGCTTATGGCTTTGTCAAGGGCTATGAGCGTGATTACGGGAAGTTTTATCGTGATGCAGAGGTGGAACGCCTCGCTCAAGGTGCAGCTGGTGTCAAGCGGACAACGGGACAACACCCGGGGGGAATCGTTGTTATTCCTAACTACATGGATGTTTACGACTTTACGCCTGTCCAGTATCCAGCGGATGATGTGACGGCTGAATGGCAAACGACTCACTTTAACTTCCACGATATCGATGAGAACGTTCTCAAACTCGATGTGTTGGGACATGATGATCCGACCATGATTCGGAAACTGCAGGATTTGTCTGGGATTGATCCTAATGAAATCCCTATGGATGACGAAGGCGTGATGGCCCTCTTTTCAGGGACCGATGTGCTAGGGGTGACCCCTGAACAAATCGGAACACCGACTGGGATGCTGGGGATTCCAGAGTTTGGAACCAACTTTGTACGTGGGATGGTAGATGAGACGCATCCGACGACTTTTGCGGAGTTGCTGCAGTTGTCTGGATTGTCCCACGGTACCGATGTTTGGTTGGGCAATGCCCAAGATTTGATTAAGCAAGGGATTGCTGACCTATCAACCGTTATCGGTTGTCGAGACGACATCATGGTTTACCTCATGCATGCTGGTCTAGAACCTAAGATGGCTTTTACCATCATGGAACGGGTACGTAAGGGGTTGTGGCTCAAGATTTCTGAAGAGGAGCGAAATGGCTACATCGAAGCCATGAAGGCCAATAAGGTGCCCGAGTGGTATATCGAGTCCTGTGGGAAAATCAAGTACATGTTCCCTAAAGCCCATGCGGCAGCCTACGTTATGATGGCCTTGCGTGTAGCTTACTTCAAGGTTCATCATCCCATTTATTACTACTGTGCTTACTTCTCCATTCGTGCTAAGGCTTTTGATATCAAGACAATGGGGGCGGGCTTGGATGCCATCAAACGCAGAATGGAAGAAATCGCTGAAAAACGGAAGAACAATGAAGCCTCTAATGTGGAAATTGACCTCTATACAACTCTTGAGATTGTCAATGAAATGTGGGAGCGTGGTTTCAAGTTTGGAAAACTCGATCTCTACCGTAGTCAGGCAACAGAGTTCCTTATCGATGGGGATACCCTCATTCCGCCATTTGTAGCAATGGATGGTCTGGGAGAGAACGTTGCTAAGCAGTTGGTTCGAGCGCGTGAAGAGGGAGAGTTTCTCTCTAAAACAGAACTACGCAAACGTGGCGGACTCTCATCAACCTTGGTTGAAAAAATGGATGAAATGGGTATTCTGGGCAATATGCCAGAGGATAACCAGTTGAGTTTGTTTGATGAGTTGTTTTAAAAAAATTGCTTAATCAGCTATCTGACGAAGGCTAATGTATATCCAATAGATTTACATTAGCCTTCTTTTTTGTTAAAATAATAGATAGAAAGAGGGTGAGAGTATGTCAAAGACGAGCATGAGCATTCGTTTGGATAGCGAGGTTAAGGAGCAGGCCCAACAGGTGTTTAATAATCTGGGAATGGATATGACAACAGCTATCAATATTTTCCTTCGTCAGGCTATTCAATATCAGGGATTACCTTTCGATGTCAGACTAGACGAGAATCGGAGGTTGCTTGAGGTATTAACGGATTTAGACCAAAATCGTAATATGAGCCAACCCTTTGAATCAGTCTCTGACTTGATGGAGGATTTGCGTGCTTAAGATTCGTTATCATAAACAGTTTAAAAAAGATTTTAAGTTGGCTATGAAGCGTGGTTTGAGGGCAGAATTATTAGAAGAAGTTTTAAATTTTCTTGTTCAAGAAAAAGATCTTCCTGCTAGATATCGTGATCATCAATTGACGGCATCTAAGCATTTTCAAGGAGTTCGTGAATGCCATATCCAGCCAGATTGGCTTTTGGTTTATAAAGTAGACAAGGAAGAATTGATTTTAAACTTGCTTAGGACAGGCAGTCATAGTGATTTGTTTTAATAAATTTTAAGGGGGTTCTCATGAAACTTAGAATCTTCGCAGAAGATAAACCTGCTTAAAAGGTGTTTGAATATCAGTTAGAGCTTGCTGATCAGACAATTCTTTTATCGACAGCACTCCTTTCAGGTGCTATTGCTTTGGCAGGGTTACTTTCTGCTTTGAAAGAAAAATAAAAATAGAAAAGGAAGAATAAAATGGTTTTACCAAATTTTAAAGAAAATCTAGAAAAATATGCAAAATTGTTGGTTGCGAATGGAATTAACGTGCAGCCTGGTCACACTTTGGCTCTCTCAATCGATGTGGAGCAACGCGAGTTGGCGCATCTGATTGTGAAGGAAGCCTATGCCTTGGGTGCGCATGAGGTGATTGTTCAATGGACAGATGATGTCATCAACCGCGAGAAATTCCTCCACGCACCGATGGAACGTTTGGACAATGTGCCAGAATATAAGATTGCTGAGATGAACTATCTCTTGGAGAATAAGGCTAGCCGTCTCGGTGTCCGTTCTTCTGATCCAGGTGCCTTGAACGGTGTGGATGCTGACAAGTTGTCAGCGTCTGCTAAAGCTATGGGACTCGCTATGAAGCCAATGCGTATCGCAACGCAATCCAACAAGGTTAGCTGGACTGTGGCAGCCGCTGCTGGACTTGAGTGGGCTAAAAAAGTCTTTCCAAATGCTGCGAGCGACGAAGAAGCAGTTGATCTCCTTTGGGACCAAATCTTCAAGACTTGTCGCGTTTATGAAGCAGATCCTGTTAAGGCCTGGGAAGAGCATGCAGCTATCCTCAAGAGCAAGGCAGATATGCTTAATAAAGAGCAATTTTCAGCCCTTCACTACACAGCGCCAGGGACCGATTTGACACTTGGATTGCCGAAGAACCACGTTTGGGAATCAGCTGGTGCTATCAATGCGCAAGGAGAAGGATTCTTACCAAATATGCCGACAGAGGAAGTATTCACAGCACCTGACTTCCGTCGCGCAGATGGTTATGTCACTTCTACAAAACCGCTTAGCTATAACGGAAATATCATTGAAGGTATTAAGGTAACCTTTAAGGATGGACAAATCGTGGATATCACTGCAGAAAAAGGCGATCAAGTCATGAAAGACCTTGTCTTTGAAAATGCGGGTGCGCGTGCCTTGGGTGAATGTGCCTTGGTGCCAGATCCAAGTCCAATTTCTCGGTCAGGCATTACCTTCTTCAACACCCTTTTTGATGAGAATGCTTCAAACCACTTGGCTATCGGTGCAGCCTATGCGACTAGTGTCGTTGGTGGCGCAGAGATGAGCGAAGAAGAGCTTGAGGCTGCGGGACTTAACCGTTCAGATGTTCACGTGGACTTTATGATTGGGTCTAGTCAAATGGATATCGATGGTATCCGTGAGGATGGGACACGTGTACCGCTCTTCCGTAACGGAGATTGGGCAAATTAAGGAATCAAGATGATAGGAAGTATGTTTGTTGGTCTCCTAGTGGGATTCTTGGCAGGTGCTTTGACCAATCGTGGAGAACGCATGGGATGCTTTGGGAAAATGTTCCTCGGTTGGATTGGAGCCTTTCTGGGTCACTTGCTTTTTGGGACTTGGGGACCGATAATAGCAGGAACTGCCATTATTCCGGCAGTACTAGGTTCCATGATTGTCTTAGCGATTTTCTGGAGACGAGGAAGTTAATTTCCTAAATCTGATACTCAATGAAAATCAAAGAGCAAACTAGGAAACTAGTCGCAGGCTGCTCAAAG
>CAUQGR010000080.1:0-5873 GCA_963517545.1 uncultured Streptococcus sp.
CCTCAACTGTCTATTTTTGATCCTGAATTGTTATTTGAAAAGCAAAAATCCACCCTGGAGGATGGATTGATGAGTTAACGTACTTCTGCGTTCACTTTTTCTTCAAGTGATGCTTGGATTTTTTCCATATATCGTGCGACTTCTTCGTCCGTTAAGCTATCTTCTGGATTTTGGAAGGTCAAGCTATAAGCCATTGACTTCATACCAAGTCCTAGTTTTTCGCCTGAGAAGACGTCAAAGAGTTTAATATCTGTCAAACGTTTCACACCGGCAGCTTGGATTGCGTCTACAACTTCTTGATGAGTCACTTCTGCCTTGAGGAGAAGGGCAACATCACGGCTAACTGCTGGGAATTTCGTGATTTCCACAAATGGAGCAGCAGGTTGAAGCGCAGCTTCGATGGCTGAAAGGTTAAGCTCAGCCACATACGTTTCTGGAATATCGTAAGCCTTAGCAGTGACTGGATGCACTTGGCCAAGGAAACCAAGAACTTGGTCACCGAGTGAAATCATAGCTGTACGTCCTGGGTGGAGGCTAGCGATTTCAGATGTTGACGTATAGGTCACTTCGAGTCCCAAACGAGCAAAGAGGGCTTCAAGGATTCCTTTAGCATAGAAGAAATCAACTGGAACTGCTGCTGTTTGGAAATCTTTTTCAGCAACCAAGCCTGTCAAGGCAAAGGCAAAGCTGTTGATCTCATTTGGAAGTTCTTCTTTTGGATTGCCAGTTTGTTCAAAGACTTTTCCAATCTCATAAAGGGCCAAGTTTTTGTTCTTACGAGCCACGTTGTAGGCAACAGTATCAAGGATACCTGAGATCATATTTTGACGGAGGACTGAACGATCCACAGTCATTGGCCACATGAGTTCCGTAAGGTTACTTGGTTGAGCCGTAAACTCAACTGCTTTTTCAGGAGTAGTCAGAGCGTAGGTGATGATTTCTGTCAAACCTACTCCTTCAGCAATAGTACGAACTTGACGGCGGAGTTTTTGTGTGGCTGTCAATTTGCCAGCTGTCCCATCGTCTTTTGGAAGGCTGGTTGGCAAGCGGTCATAACCATAGATACGAGCGATTTCTTCAAAGAGGTCCGCTTCAATGGTGATATCCCAACGGCGACGTGGGACGCTGACTGTAAAACTGTCTGCATTTCCAGAAAGACCAAAGCCAAGACGACGGAATACGTCTTCTACATCAGCATAAGAAAGCTCAGTTCCGAGGACACGGTTAACGTCAGCAAGGGTAGAAGAAACTTCCACATCAGAAGTATCAAGCTCACCTGCTGAAACGATTCCCTTACGAACCGTCGCACCAGCAAGTTCGGCAATCATACTAGCCGCCGCATCAAGGGCTTCGTTAACAGTTGCCACATTAATGCCTTTTTCAAAGCGAGAAGATGATTCAGAGCGCAAGTTCAGGCGACCACTGGTCTTACGGATAGATTTGCCATTGAAAACAGCAGCTTCAAGGACGACACGACTAGATTTTTCAGAGATTTCTGTTGCTTGACCACCCATAACACCTGCAAGAGCTACTGGCTTGTCTGCGACAGTGATGACTAGGTCATTCACGTCCAAATCACGTTCTTCACCATCTAAAGTCACTAATTTTTCACCAGCACGCGCTTCACGTACACGGATGTCACTCCCTTCAAAGGTATCCAAGTCAAAGGCGTGCATTGGTTGACCAAAGTAGAGAAGGATGTAGTTTGTCACGTCCACTACGTTATTGATTGGACGGATTCCTTCGTTCATGAGAAGGTTTTGCAACCATTGTGGACTTGGTGCGATAGTCACATTGTCCAAGATACGAGCGGCATAGTAAGGCGCCTTGTCTGTCTCAATGCCCACAGAAAGAGCATCTGCTGCAGCTTGGTCAGTTTCTGAAAGAGTAAATTCTTTAAAGTTGACTGCCTTGTCATAGATAGCTGCCACTTCGTGAGCCACTCCACGCATAGAAAGGGCATCCGCACGGTTGGGTGTGATAGAAAGTTCGATGATTTCATCATCCAAGTCTAGATATGAGAAGACTTCCTCACCTGGAACGGCATTTTCTGGCAAGATTTGGATGCCATCTGCGAATTCCTTAGGCACAACTGAGTCAGAAATTCCCAATTCACCAAGTGAACAGATCATCCCAAGTGACTCTAAGCCACGGATTTTTCCTTTTTTGATTTTATAGTTGTCAGCGATGCGAGCTCCTGGAAGAGCCACCATAACCTTGATACCAGCACGCACATTTGGGGCACCACAGACGATTTGACGGGCTTCTTCTTCGCCAACGTTAACCTGACAAACATGGAGGTGAGTTTCTGGCACATCTTCGCAAGACAAGACCTCACCGACGACAATTTTTGAGAGACCGGCAGCAGATGATTCGACACCTTCTACCTCGATCCCTGTAGTTGACATTTTTTCAGCCAACTCTTGTGATGGCACATCAATGTCCACCAATTCTTTTAACCATTTATAAGATACAAGCATAATTTAGTTCTCCAGAATGACAGTTGCCACTCTAGTTCTTTTCCTTTCCTATCATTTCAATAGAAGAATCCTCTTCTTACCTTAATTTCTTTTTCAGTAACCAATCCGTATCTACTTTTTGACCAACCATAAAATGATGTTGGCTAAATTTTTTAAAACCATATCGATTATAAAACGCTTGAGCTTTTGTATTATGCTCCCAAACACCTAGCCAAGCCCAAGAAAAACTATTTTTTGTAGCAAGTTCAAGAGCAAATTCAAACAGTTGCTTACCGAATCCAAATCCTTGGAATTTTTGTAGCACATAGAGGCGTTGAATTTCAAAAGCATCCTCTAATTCTCTCTCAGTTTGAGCACTTCCCCAGTTGACCTTGAGAAAACCAGCTATCTCCTCTTCATGCATAATGAAATAGGTTTCAGATTCTGGATTTTCCAACTCAGTTGACAAAACTCTCAGACTATAAGCCTCTTCAAAGTATTCCTGTAACTGCTCTTCCGTATTATCGTGAGCAAATGTCTCACGAAAGGTTTGTTTGGCAATTTTAGCCAACACCCCAACATCTGCCATTTCTACTTTTCTAATCATTATTTAAACTGTTCTGAGAAGCGGACATCTCCTTGGTAGAATCCACGGATATCGTTGATTCCGTAACGGAGCATAGCTACACGCTCTTGACCAAGACCAAAGGCAAATCCAGAGTAAACAGTCGCATCGATACCACTCATTTCAAGGACACGTGGGTGAACCATACCGGCACCCATAATCTCGATCCAACCAGTTTTCTTACATACGTTACAGCCTTCTCCACCACACTTGAAGCAAGAAACATCCACCTCAACAGATGGCTCTGTGAATGGGAAGTAAGATGGACGCAGACGGATCTGACGCTCTTCACCAAACATTTTTTGGACAATCAACTGAAGCGTTCCTTGAAGATCTGCCATAGAGATATTTTTCCCAACTACCAAACCTTCGATTTGGTGGAATTGGTGACTGTGGGTCGCATCGTCAGTATCACGACGGAACACACGCCCTGGTGAGATCATTTTCAAAGGACCTTTAGAGAAATCATGAGCATCCATTGCACGCGCCTGAACAGGGGACGTGTGAGTACGAAGCAAGATTTCTTCTGTGATGTAGAAAGTGTCCTGCATATCACGGGCTGGGTGGTCTTTTGGAAGGTTCATACGCTCAAAGTTATAGTAGTCTTGCTCCACTTCAAAACCATCCACGACTTGGTAACCCATCCCAATGAAAATATCTTCGATTTCTTCACTGGTTTGTGTCAAAACATGACGGTGACCAGTCGCAACTGGGCGGCCTGGAAGTGTCACATCGATACTCTCGCTAGCCAGTTGAGCTGCGACTTTCTTTTCTTCCAAGAGCTTAGCTGTTTCTTCAAAGGCTGCTGTCAAGACATCACGAGCTTCATTGACGTGTTTCCCAATGATTGGACGCATCTCAGCAGAAACATCTTTCATCCCTTTGAGGATTTCAGTAAGCGAACCCTTTTTACCAAGGACAGAGACACGCAAATCTTGCATCTCTTTTTCATTTTCAGCAGTAATCTGCTTCAAGCTAGCCAGCGTTTCTTCGCGAAGCGCTTTTAATTGTTCTTCAATAGTTGACATAATTCCTCCATCAGTCTCTCGTAGATAAAAAGAAAACCACATGCCAAAAACTCCACTCGGAGCGTTGACACGCGGTACCATCCGTTTTCATCTGACAAGTCAGACCTTCATTTCTAAATCCATGCGCAAGTGAATTCACCCAGCTTTCATATAGAGAGCTTGCAGTCACGGCTCTCCTCCCTGATATACTTCCCTTGAGTTACTAGTCTTGCAGATTTCTATTCAATTACTACATAGTTTATCAGATTTTTAGTTAAAAAACAAGTTAGATTAGATTAATTTCAGTATAAAACTCATTCCTTTTTCTGTTGCTCCATTTTCCACAAATCCAAGCGACTTGAAACACCTCCTAGAAGCATGATTGTAGGTGTAGATTTCCTTGACTCTCAATTCTTTCCATCCTTTTACTCGAGCCAATTCAATCAAAGCACTTAGAATCTTTTTTCCAAGTCCTCGATGTTGGTAAGTAGAATTCCCAATCACAATGGGGAAATTATCCTGAGATAGTGTAACATCCCCAATTGGAAACCATTCTCCCTTCTCCTTGACTTCAATCCAAAAAAGTTCACCATGCTGATCCAAATGGGAATACATAGCTTCCAAAGTTTCTTGACTATAAGGTCTCTTCACACCATCTACGAGGTGAACCAAGTTCACATCCTGATACCAAGCCAAAGCTTCCTCACAATGATTGACCTTATAATAAGGAACAAGACGCAGTGCATTATCTATTTGTAGGGTCTGTTTCATCTGCTTTCCTTTTCAATAAGAGAGTTGCTGCTTGATTAAAACCCTCACACCAGTTATACCATTTTGCTTCATACTCATCTTGAGGTAAGATATGATTTTTTAAATCCAGAACAGAGTAAATCTTTCTTTCCTCACAAGCTTGCGCATAGAGATGATATAGTTCATCACCGCCGTCTCTATCAAACTCAGCAGAAATCGTATCCCGACCTGCCAATAAAGCCTGATAAGCCCTGTGATGCCCATCTGTAATCAACAAGCAATTTCCAAATGCAAGAATACTAATTGGATCAACATTGTTTAGTTCTACAGACTGATAAAGCATCTGAATATCTTGCAACTTCTTTTCTGATAAATATAGTTGAGTCGGATGGAGAGCTTTTATGTTGACTTTCATTTCTTTCTCCTCAAGGGAATTTGATATTCACTTCTGCTTGCCTTTAAATCGCCATTGGAAGCGGAGCTTGTCATAGAAGGGAAATTCGATAAACAGGACTCCCAAGCCCACACAGAGACTGGCAAGGACGTCTGATGGGTAGTGAACTCCTAGATAGACCCTTGATACCAGCACACTAACTAGGTAGAGGCCAAGGATGATTTGCACGATTTTTCTCCAGACTGGATTTTTAATCCGTTGACTGAGAATGACAATCAGAGTGCCCACCATCAGCGTCACTGCCAGAGAATGACCACTTGGGAAGGAAAATCCCTTCTCCTCAACCAAGTGTAAGATAGCTGGCCGTGGGCGCTGGTAGATGTTTTTAAAAGTCACGATTAAAAGACCGGCCAAAGCCAGATTTCCCAGCATGAAGAAACTTTCTATCTTCCATCGCTTACGATAAAAGACAAAAGCTACCAGCACAACCCAAGTAATAATCACTGGGATATCAATCAGGCGTGTGATGGCTCGAAAAAGAATAGTCAAGTAATCTGGCAAGTCTCCTCGAATGGCAGTCTGTATCGGTTGGTCAAAACCGACCAGCGTTTCAGGGTAAAATTTGACCATATAGCCAA
>CAUQGR010000081.1:0-5066 GCA_963517545.1 uncultured Streptococcus sp.
ACAGCTAAAGCAACAGACCCAGCAGGTAATGTATCAGAAGCAAGTGAACCAAAAGAAGCAACACCAGCTAAAGATACAACAGCACCAGCTAAACCAAATGCAGGTAACGATTATGTACCATCAAATGGTGGAGGCAATAACAGTGGTAACGGTAACGGAACTTCTGGCAATAACGCAGCTAATAACACTGATGCAAAAGTGAATAAAGCTAAGTTAGAAGGTGCTATTCGTCAATTAGATGAATTAATCATCAAGGAATCAGCTAAGCTTGATGCAGAAACTGCAAAAGAAGCGAATGACTTGTTAGCAGACGCTAAGAAAGTGTTTGCTAATGCAGACGCAACTCAAGCAGAAGTGGATGCAATGGTTAAACGTATCGAAGACTTCATGGCGAAAGTTGCTCCATCAACTGATCATGCAACTCCAGCTAACGATCAAGCTGCTCAAACACCAGCTGTAGCTCCAGTTACAACTCAAGCAGCAGCTAATGCTAGTCAAACAGCATCAGCACAAGCAAATGCGCGTAAAGCAGCTAAAGAATTGCCAAATACAGGTACAGCAGATTCTACTGTAGCTATGGTAGCAGCTGCCGCAAGTGCAGTACTTGGTCTTGGTCTTGCAGGCCGTCGTCGTAAAGAAGACGAAGAAGCTTAATTGGTAGATTGTTTGATAATTATCAGATAACAAATCCGATTTTCAAAGCTTAGACAAGTATCTCTCATAAGCAAATCTCCTAGCAGGGAAGCCTGCTAGGAGATTTTACTAGTGAATCAAATGATAGTTCATTATCACATTATTTTAAGGCCGTCACATTGACATACAATTTAACTTTTGATATAATTCCAGCAGGAGGATACAGACATGAAAATAATAAAAAAATTGATGCAAATTGCATTAGCAGTTTTTTTCTTCGGTCTGCTAGCAACAAGTGCAGTATTGGCGGATGATTCTGATTCAGAAGGCTGGCAATTTGTCCAAGAAAATGGTAGAACCTACTACAAGAAGGGTGAGATCAAAGAAAAGGCCTGGCGAGTGATTGATGGCAAGACCTATTATTTTGATCATGTATCAGGAGAAATGGTTGTCGGCTGGCAATATATCCCGTTTCCATCTAAAGGAAGTACCATTGGTCCTTACCCAAATGGTTTAAGATTAGAATATATGCCAATGCCAAGATGGTATTACTTTAATCAAGATGGGGTCCTACAAGAATTTGTTGGTAAGCAAGTTTTAGAAGCAAAAACTGCTACCAATACCAACAAACACCATGGGGAACAATATGATAGTCCAGCAGAGAAACGAGTCTATTATTTTGAAGATCAGCGCAGCTATCACACTTTAAAAACCGGTTGGATTTATGACGAGGGGCATTGGTATTATTTACAAAAGAGCGGTGGCTTCGATGCTCGTATCAACAGTTTAACGGTTGGGGAGCTAGTGCGTGGTTGGGCCAATGATAATTCAACTTGGTACTATCTAGATCCAACAACTGCTATAATGCAAACTGGTTGGAAACAACTTGGCAATAAGTGGTACTACCTCCGTTCATCAGGAGCCATGGCGACAGGTTGGTATCAAGAAGGCTCAACTTGGTATTATTTAGACCAGTCAAATGGAGATATGAAAACAGGCTGGCAATACCTTGGCAACAAGTGGTACTATCTTCGTTCATCAGGAGCTATGGTCACTGGTTGGTTCCAGGTCGGTAGTAAATGGTACTACGCCTATAGCTCAGGTACTTTGGCAGTAAATACGACTGTAGATGGTTATTCTGTCAACTATAATGGCGAATGGGTTTAATAATGAAAGAGGCGATTGTGAAGGAAACAATCGCTTTTTTTGTGAAAATATAATAAAATAGATAGGAAAGAATAAATACTTGTATGAAAAAATGAGACGGCTTTTTCGTCTAGTAAAAGGAAAAAATGACAAAAAAAGTTGGTGTCGGTCAGGCACATAGTAAGATTATTTTAATAGGGGAGCATGCGGTCGTTTACGGTTATCCTGCCATTTCTCTGCCTCTTTTGGAGGTGGAGGTGACTTGTAAGGTAGTTCCTGCAGAGAGTCCTTGGCGCCTCTATGAGGAAGATACCTTGTCCATGGCAGTTTATGCTTCGCTGGAGTATTTGAATATCAAAGAAGCCTGCATTCGCTGTGAGATTGACTCGGCTATTCCTGAAAAACGGGGAATGGGTTCGTCAGCTGCTATCAGCATAGCGGCCATTCGTGCGGTATTTGACTACTATCAGGCAGAACTGCCTCATGATGTATTAGAAATCTTGGTCAATCGGGCTGAGATGATTGCCCATATGAATCCGAGTGGTTTGGATGCTAAGACCTGTCTCAGTGACCAGCCCATACGTTTTATCAAGAACGTAGGATTTACAGAGCTTGAGATGAATCTATCTACCTATTTGGTGATTGCTGATACAGGTGTTTATGGTCACACTCGTGAAGCCATCCAAGTGGTTCAAAATAAGGGCAAGGATGCCCTACCGTTTTTGCATGCCTTGGGAGAATTGACCCAGCAGGCAGAAGAAGCGATTTCACAAAAAGATGCTGAAGGATTGGGACAAATCCTCAGTCAAGCGCATTTACATTTAAAAGAAATTGGGGTCAGTAGCCCTGAGGCAGACCATCTGGTTGAAACAGCTCTTAACCATGGTGCTCTGGGTGCTAAGATGAGTGGTGGTGGGCTAGGAGGCTGTATTATCGCCTTGGCAGCCGATTTGACACAAGCACAAGAACTAGCAGAAAGATTAGAAGAGAAAGGAGCTGTTCAGACATGGATAGAGAGCCTGTAACAGTACGTTCCTACGCAAATATTGCTATTATCAAATATTGGGGAAAGAAAAAAGAAAAAGAGATGGTGCCTGCTACTAGCAGTATTTCTCTGACTTTGGAAAACATGTACACAGAGACTACCTTGTCGCCTTTACCGACGGATGCGACAGCTGATGCCTTTTATATCAATGGTCAGCTACAAAATGAGGCGGAGCATGCCAAGATGAGCAAGATTATTGACCGTTACCGTTCAGATGGTGAAGGATTTGTTCGTATCGATACTCAAAATAATATGCCTACCGCAGCGGGTTTGTCCTCAAGTTCCAGTGGTTTGTCTGCCTTGGTCAAGGCTTGTAATGCTTATTTCAAGCTTGGTTTGAATCGGAGTCAGTTGGCGCAGGAGGCTAAGTTTGCCTCAGGCTCTTCTTCTCGGAGTTTTTATGGACCGCTAGGTGCTTGGGATAAGGATAGCGGAGAGATTTACCCAGTAGAGACAAACTTGAAACTAGCTATGATCATGTTGGTGCTAGAAGACAAGAAAAAACCAATCTCCAGTCGTGACGGTATGAAACTTTGTGTGGAAACTTCGACGACTTTTGACGACTGGGTGCGTCAGTCTGAGAAGGACTATCAGGATATGCTGGCTTACCTCAAGGAAAATGATTTTGCAAAGGTTGGGGAATTAACGGAGAAAAATGCCCTGGCTATGCACGCTACGACGAAAACAGCATCACCAGCCTTTTCTTATCTGACGGATGCATCTTATGAAGCCATGGACTTTGTCCGCCAGCTTCGTGAGAAAGGAGAGGCATGCTACTTTACTATGGATGCTGGTCCCAATGTCAAAGTTCTTTGTCAGGAGAAAGACTTGGAGCATTTATCTGAAATCTTCAGTCAGCGTTATCGCTTGATTGTGTCAAAAACAAAGGATTTGAGTCAAGATGATTGCTGTTAAAACTTGCGGAAAACTCTATTGGGCAGGTGAATATGCTATTCTAGAACCAGGGCAGTTGGCCTTGATAAAGGCCATTCCCATCTATATGAAGGGCAAGATTGCTTTTTCTGATAGTTACCGTATCTACTCAGACATGTTTGATTTCGCAGTGGATTTAACGCCAAATTCTGACTACAGCTTGATTCAAGAAACGATTGCTTTAGTGGAAGATTTCCTGATTTATCGAGGTCAAACTTTAAAACCTTTTTCTCTAGAGATTCGAGGAAAAATGGAACGGGAAGGGAAAAAGTTTGGTCTAGGTTCTAGTGGTAGCGTCGTTGTCTTGGTTATCAAGGCTCTGCTGGCTCTATATGATCTTTCAGTTAATCAGGAATTCTTGTTCAAGCTGGCTAGCGCGGTCTTGCTAAAGCGAGGTGACAATGGTTCCATGGGCGACCTTGCCTGTATCGTGGCAGAGGATTTGGTTCTTTACCAGTCATTTGATCGCCAAAAGGTGGCAACTTGGTTGGAAGTGGAAAACTTGGCGACAGTTTTAGAGCGTGATTGGGGCTTTTCAATTTCACAAGTGAAACCAACTTTAGAATGTGATTTCCTAGTGGGATGGACCAAGGAAGTGGCTGTATCTAGTCACATGGTCCAGCAAATCAAGCAAAATATCAATCAGAGTTTTTTAACTTCCTCAAAAGAAACGGTGGCTTCTTTGGTAGAATCCTTGGAGCAAGGGGAATCAGAAAAAATTATCGAGCAGGTGGAAACAGCCAGTCAGCTTTTAGAAGGCTTGAGCACAGATATTTACACGCCTTCGCTCAGACAACTGAAAGAAGCCAGTCAAGATTTGCAGGCTGTTGCCAAGAGTAGCGGTGCTGGTGGTGGTGACTGTGGGATTGCCTTGAGTTTTGATGAGCAATCAACTGAAACCTTAAAAAATCGTTGGGCCGATCTGGGGATTGAGCTCTTATACCAAGAAAGGATAGGACATGATGATAAATCGTAAGGATGAACACATCCGCTATGCCCTTGAGCAGAAAAGTTCCTATAGTAGCTTTGATGAGGTGGAGTTGATTCATTCTTCCCTGCCTCTTTACAATCTGGATGAAATCGATCTGTCGACAGAATTTGCAGGTCGCAAGTGGGACTTTCCTTTCTATATCAATGCTATGACGGGTGGAAGCGATAAGGGAAGAGAAATCAATCAAAAGCTGGCTCAGGTAGCGGAAGCCTGTGGGATTTTATTTGTGACAGGATCTTATAGCGCAGCCCTCAAGGATCCAACAGATGACTCTTTTTCTGTCAAGTCTGATCATCCAAATCTCCTTCTTGGAACCAA
>CAUQGR010000082.1:0-4997 GCA_963517545.1 uncultured Streptococcus sp.
TATGTCTATCCATATTGCTGCTCAGCAGGGTGAAATTGCTGATAAAATTCTTCTTCCTGGGGATCCTCTTCGTGCTAAATTTATTGCGGAGAATTTCCTTGAAGATGCTGTTTGTTTTAACGAAGTGCGTAACATGTTTGGTTACACTGGTACTTACAAGGGTCACCGTGTATCTGTCATGGGAACTGGGATGGGAATGCCATCTATTTCGATTTATGCGCGTGAGTTGATTGTTGACTACGGTGTGAAAAAATTGATCCGTGTGGGAACTGCAGGTTCTTTGAATGAAGATGTCCACGTTCGTGAATTGGTTTTGGCGCAGGCAGCTGCAACCAACTCAAACATCATCCGCAACGATTGGCCTCAGTACGATTTTCCACAAATCGCTAGCTTTGATTTGCTTGATAAGGCCTACCATATCGCTAAAGAACTCGGTATGACCACCCACGTTGGGAACGTTTTGTCTTCTGATGTCTTTTATTCAAACTACTTTGAAAAGAACATTGAGCTTGGTAAATGGGGAGTCAAGGCTGTGGAAATGGAAGCAGCAGCTCTTTACTATTTGGCGGCCCAGCACCATGTTGATGCTCTTGCTATCATGACTATTTCTGATAGTTTGGTTAACCCAGACGAAGACACAACTGCAGAAGAACGCCAAAATACCTTCACCGATATGATGAAGGTTGGATTAGAAACCTTGATTGCAGAATAATTATAGCTAAAAAAGGAAGCCCTTCTTTATGAATTGGAGGACTTCCTTTTCTTATCCAGAAATTGATCTAGCTCTCTCTGATTTCGAAGAATAGTGACTTTATGTGAATATTCTTGGCAAAGTTTTTGGTAATTTTCTTTTTGAGTTTTGGTTCTCCCATCCCAGAGAATCCATCTGATAAACTCCCAATTAAATTGTTCTTGACAACCAGCTGCCATACTTTCTCTGACCTTGCCTCGGTATGTGAGATAACGTTTAAAGGCTCGAAAGAGACAGGTCAATGGGGAAAAGTTGAGAAAGATGATTTGGTCAGCTTCCTGCATTCTTTCTTCGTAATAGCACCAAGAATAATTCCCATCAATGATCCAAGCTTCATGCTTGGTGAGAAAGCTTTTCATCTCGGTCAACATCCATTCGCGGTCACTGTCTTGCCAACCAGGTTGAAATTGGAGTGTATCCATGTGAAGTTTTGGGATGGAGTAGTAGAGAGATAACTTTTCAGCTAGCGTTGACTTACCAGCACCAGAATATCCGATAATTGCGATTTTCATTTTCTACCTTTTCCTATTTGGAGACAAAAAAACAGCCTCTATGGACTGTTTCTTATTTAGCAAGTTTAGCTGAAAGACGAGCTTTGTCGCGGCTTGCTTTGTTTTTGTGAATCAAACCTTTAGTTTCTGCTTTATCGATAGCTGAGCTAGCAGCACGGAAAAGTTCTTCAGATGGGTTTGCTTCGAAAGCTTTGATAGCAGTACGCATAGCTGATTTTTGAGCTGAGTTCTTTTCGTTTTGTTTAACGTTCAATTCAGCGCGTTTGATAGCTGATTTAATGTTTGCCAATGTTCTTACCTCCATATTTACTAACTATACCATTATATCTGAAAACTTACGTTTTGACAAGGGAAAATTATTTTTTTAAGTAAATTTCATCGATTTCATGGTTCTTTGTTTTATGAAGAATCACTTCCGCACGATTTCTGGTTGGTTCAATATAATTTTGTAGATTTGTGAGATTGATACTGGTCCAGACCTGATGGGCAAAGGATTCCACTTCCCCAATCGGCATTTGTGTAAAACGATAATAGTAGCTATTAGGGTCGTTTTGGGCTAGGCTCAGCATCTTCAAGAAACGGTCCAGATACCAACTCTCAATATCATCCACTCCAGCATCTACATAGATGGAAAAGTCAAAGAAGTCAGTGATATAGAGACGATCGTTTTGTGGATTTTGAAAGACATTGATTCCCTCAACAATTACAAAATCAGCAGCTTTGACACTTTGTTTCTCTTCGGGTACGATGTCGTAAACTTCATGAGAATAGACAGGAATATCCACATCTTGACCATTTTTAATCCGATCCAAGAAGTTGAGAAGAGCTTCCATATCATAGCTTTCAGGAAATCCTTTACGATTTAAAACCCCTTGTTCAACCAAGGTCTGGTTGGGATAGAGAAAGCCGTCAGTTGTTACCAACTCAACCCTAGCATCTGTAAGTGTACGGGACAGTAGGATTTGAAGTAGGCGACTGGTTGTGGATTTTCCAACGGCAACACTCCCAGAAACCCCAATGATAAAAGGCTGGGATTTGCTTTCACGTTGAAGGAAAATCCCTTTTGAAAAGGCCAAATCATCCTTGGTACGCTTGTAAATCTGGATGAGATGGGCTAGGGGGAGATAGACATCGGTAACATCCTGCAAGCTAATCTGGTCATTAAAACTCTTGATGGATTCTAATTCCTCTTCTGTCAAAGGAGGTGTTGTCTTTCGATGTAAAGATTGCCAAGTCTGGCGGCTGATTTTTTCAAAATGTAAAAATTCGTTGGTCATTTGTTTTCCCCTAGATATTTTGTCTATCATACCATAAAAAGCTAAAAAAATAAAGCGGTTTCTTGACGCTGGTACATCAATATTATATGATAGAGATAGATAAAGACTGATCAATTTATTGATGAAGTAGGAGCTACTTTCTCCTGACTTATAAGCTAATAAAGGGGGCTTTGGGATTCACAACTTATAGGAGGTGTACTATGAAAATCTTAAAACGTTACATATTGGAACTTTGTTTTATTTTAAGTTTTGCACTACCTTTTATAAAAGGGGCGAATGCGGATAATGGCAGACGCTTTGTGGAAATCTATTACGGTTTTACTTTTTTGATGGAACATGCTATTGTAACAGCTGTATTTATCTGTTCGCTCTTGATTGCTTGCCTACTAAAAAAACGGTGGACGAAATGGCTTGCTGCTGGAAGTTATCTATTTTTGATTTTGTGGATTGCTACAGAGGGTTATTTCTTCCGCATGTCACTAGAAGATTTGGTACGGCTTTGGACAAGTTTGGAAATCCTGACAAAAACGTATCAATTGGGCTTTTATCTAAATATTTTGTTGGGAATTTTGTTGATAATTAAGTATCTGAAGGTTAAGCAATAGTAATAAAAATGCGCTTGATTATAGACAATAAATTTGTTGTTTTATCATGACAATGATAGCTGTAGTCCTAGATGAAATACAAGTTGCTTATAAAGGTTGGAAGAGATTGAAGGGGAGTTATTGTAACGCAACTTCCTTCAATCTTTTTGTCTCATTCTGAATATGTAAACGATTTACAATTTAAGTCAAATTATGGTAAAATAGTTTCATGAGTAAAATGTATTATGCAGAAAATCCTGACGCTGCTCACGACATTCATGAGTTGAGAGTGGACTTGTTGGGAGAAAAAATGACCTTTTTGACGGATGCGGGTGTTTTTAGCAAGAAAATGGTTGACTTTGGAAGTCAACTTTTGCTCAAGTGTCTTGAGGTCAACCAAGGAGAAACTGTCCTTGATGTAGGCTGTGGTTACGGACCTTTGGGCTTGTCTTTAGCTAAGGCTTATGGAGTTCAGGCGACCATGGTCGATATCAATAATCGTGCCTTGGATTTGGCGCGACAAAATGCTGAACGAAATAAAGTAGAAGCGACGATTTTCCAGTCCAACATCTATGAACAAGTTGAAGGGAAATTTGACCATGTCATTTCCAATCCTCCTATCCGTGCGGGCAAGCAAGTGGTTCATGAAATCATTGAGAAAAGTAAAGATTTTTTGGAAACTGGTGGAGATTTAACAATCGTTATCCAGAAAAAACAAGGGGCCCCAAGTGCTAAGTCCAAGATGGAAGATGTGTTTGGCAATTGTGAAGTCGTCAAAAAAGATAAGGGATACTATATCCTTAGAAGTGTGAAAGAATGAGAGCAGTTGATTTAATCCAAAAAAAACGAGATGGTCAAGAACTGACTTCGAGTGAAATTGAATGGCTAGTTGAAGGCTATGTGTCAGGAACTGTTCCTGATTATCAGATGTCTACTTTTGCTATGGCTGTTTATTTCAAAGGAATGACGACACGAGAAATCTCAGATTTGACTATGAAGATGGTTAAGACTGGTCAAGAGTTTGATTTATCAGCTATTGATGGGGTTAAGGTTGACAAGCATTCTACTGGTGGTGTTGGTGATAAGGTAACCTTGATTTTAGCTCCTTTAGTAGCGAGTTTTGGAGTTCCAGTCGCAAAAATGAGTGGTCGTGGTCTCGGCCATACTGGTGGGACAATTGATAAATTGGAGTCCATTAAGGGCTATCAAGTTGAGCGCAGTCAAGAGGATTTCATTCGTCAAGTTCAGGATATTGGTGTATCTGTCATTGGGCAATCAGACCAGCTGGTCAAAGCAGATAAGCTTCTCTACGCTCTCCGTGATGTGACCGCAACTGTTGACACGATTCCTTTGATTGCGAGTTCGGTGATGAGCAAGAAAATTGCGGCAGGGGCGGATGCTATTTTGCTAGACGTGACTGTCGGAGAGGGTGCCTTTATGAAGACGGTTGATGAAGCGCGCGAATTGGCTCAAACTATGGTGGAACTTGGTAAGGCAGTTGGTAGAAAAACGGTAGCAGTGATTACGGATATGAGCCAGCCTTTAGGGCGTGCTATTGGAAATCGTCTGGAGATCCTTGAAGCATTGGAGATTTTACAATGTCAAGGACGTCAGGATATTACCCACTTTATCTGTGAATTGGCTCAAATTATGCTTGGTTTGGCAAATATAAATAAAACAGTTGAAGAAGTTCGACAACATCTTGAAAATGGCCAAGCGCTGGCTAAGTTTGAGGAGATGGTTCAAGCCCAAGGTGGGGACTTGGAAGACCTCTACCGTCCTGTCAATGTTGCCCATGTGGTGGAAATCCCTGCTCAGGAAACGGGTGTCATTTCAGCTCTTCCAGCTATGGAATTTGGGCTTTATGCTATGA
>CAUQGR010000083.1:0-4908 GCA_963517545.1 uncultured Streptococcus sp.
TCTCCAACAGTCAAACCTGGCTCAAATGCATAGTCTTGTGTTTCCATATTTACTTTTCCTCTCTTTACTCGTTCGTAATCAACAAAACATCAAGAAAATCCTAGTTTTACTTGACCTTTTTAAAGAAAATCAAGGGCGTTCAAGAAGAGCTACCTAAATTCTTTGTATCACCTTCATCCGGCTTATATAAACAAAAAAACTCCAATTACAATCAAGAATTAGAGTTTAGCTTACAAGATTAGATCGTTCATTTCGACATACGAAAAAACGTTTCACATTTCCCTTCGCCAGTCTTAACTGTATCAGGTTCAATGGGTATCATCTCAGCTTAAAGCACCCCAAATGTCTTTATTATTTAATTACTGGACCAGTATAGCAAAAAATGAAAACCCTAGCAAGATATTTGACTGAAAAATATATTTATATAGTTTTCAATGGTGATTTATTCTTCCTATACACTAAGAAAAACCTCCACATTCAGTGGAGGCAATCTTTTTATCAATACAATTTTAAGTCGCGTGGGTCAACTGGGAAGGTTGGATTGTATGGGTTGTGACGGAGTTTGAAGTGTTTGACATCTTCAATGGTCTGAGTTCCAGATAACTGCATAACTGTCTTTAATTCTGCATTCAAGTGTTCAAAGACTTGGCGTACACCGACACTACCACCAAGGGCCAAGCCATAGATAACAGGGCGGCCAATAGCTACCAAGTCTGCTCCTGAAGCCAAGGCTTTAAAGACGTGTTGACCACGACGAATACCTGAGTCAAAGACGATTGGTACGCGTTTGTCAACTGCTTCTGCTACTTCTTGAAGTGAGTCAAAGGCAGCTGGTCCACCGTCGATTTGACGGCCACCATGGTTAGTTACCCAGATACCAGAAGCTCCTGCAGCAAGCGAACGTTCAACGTCCTCACGGCATTGTGGTCCCTTGACATAAACAGGAAGTCCTGAGTATTCAGCGATAAATTCTACATCACGTGGAGACAAGCGTTGTTTAGCTGATTTGTAAACAAAGTCCATTGATTTACCAGCACCTTCTGGCAGGTATTCTTCAACAATCGGCATGCCAACTGGGAAGACAAAACCATTACGCTTATCCACCTCACGATTGCCCCCTACAGTAGCATCTGCCGTCAAGACAATCGCTTTGTAGCCTTCAGCCTTCACACGGTCCATGATGTGGCGGTTAATGCCATCATCTTTACTAAAGTAAAATTGGAACCAGTGAGGTGTCCCTTGAAGGGCTTCCGTAATTTCAGGAAGGTCGACAGTAGAGTAAGAACTGGTTGTATAGAGGGAACCAAACTCATGAACACCACGCGCAGTCGCCACTTCACCTTGTTCATTTGCCAATTTATGAGCTGCAACAGGCGCCATGATGATTGGTGAAGATAATTTTTCACCTGCAAATTCAATCTCTGTACTTGGATTTTCTACATTGCAGAGTGTATGAGGAACGATGAGCTTGTGGTTAAAGGCACGGATATTCTCACGTAAAGTGAAAGTATCTTCCGCCCCACTAGCGATATAGCCAAATGCTGCTTTAGGAATAACTTGTTGCGCCATTGGCTCCAAATCATAGGTATTGATGAAATCTACATGACCTTCTGCATTGCTTGTTTTGTATGACATAAAATGCCCTCCTTAATAAGTAAGCGTTTACTTTGTATATTACAAAAATATCTTAACTCTTTTTTCAAAACTTTTCAAATATTTTGTTTGGAAATTTCATACTTTCAATCATTTTACAGCGATAATTAAAAATGATGAACTTTCTTAAGTTATGGAAATTCAAATAATCTTTTCATTTTCTAATACTTTATCATCAAATTGTTCAGCTAGTATAGTTGCTGAGTGATAAAGTTCCTTTGCTTTATTTTTATCATTTTCAAAATAAAGATAGCACTTAGCTTCAAATACTGAAATTCCAGGTTTATAGACTTGCAACGTTGTTACTGATAAAATTTCATTCATCTTTTTTACTAGAGATATCATATGTTTATAGTCATTATGAACAACATAAACAACCGCTATGGCACAAAGAACTGATAGTAGCTCTACATTATACATTTCATCACTAACTAATTGCTGTTTCAACAACTTAATCCGAAAATCATCTAATGCTCTCTTCTATAAATCAAGTCTTGACATTGCATAGCAAAATAATCAATTAATAGTAAATCATTGAATGTGTAAACTTGCTTTAGTGTTACTTGCTTAAAATAATCATCAAAAATATCTTCAGCGAAACTACCTGTCCCTGTTCTTATCAAGCCTAATATTCTTTCAATCAAGTCTAGACTCAGCAACTCTTCTTCAGGAAGGATGTCACCGTAACAATTATAAACTTCCTCAATTAAAGTTAGTTTTTCCGTAATACGCTTGGAATCTCCATATACTATACTGGAAACTTCATGATACGGTACTTTATCTTAAAGTATTCCTCAGGAAGAGCTAGTTCTTTATTTTCAAGAAAAGTATCTATCGGAACTTCTAATCGCTTAGATAAATATTGTAACTTAGTAATTGTTGGCAAGGATTGCCCAAGCTCGGTACGCATCAGCTGTTTGATTATTAAGTCAGCTTCTGTCCACAGATCTCTTCTCTCGTCAATTTGTGACGTTCACGTTCCTGTCTTACTCTATGACCAATTTCAGTTTTAATATCTGTTGTCATTCTTACCTCTTAACCACAATCCATAAATTAACAATAATTCTTTTTCAAATCCGTCATATTATTTTCCAAAACTTGGATGTCTTGGCTGACTTTGAGAATGACAATGCTGCCTTGAATACTGGAGATGACTTGACGGGCCTGCAACTGCGACCGTTCTTCTGACCAGTCAGCATGCAGGTCTTGCAAGAGGCTGGCTAACTTCTCTGTCCATTGGGTCATAAAATCATTGAGAGGACAGCGGAAGTTCTCATCTTCTGTGGACAATTCCACAATCAGATTACCAATTGGGCAACCATAAAAGACTGTCTGACTTTCATGAAATTGACAAACCCAGTCAATCATATCCGAAAACTTGTCACTGTCAGACTTGTCTGCTTCAAAAATATCTTCAAAAAGCTCTTTTCGCCAATTTGCTAAAATATCTTGAATGACCGTCAAACCAATTTCCTTCTTAGATTTGAAATAATAATAAAGCTGTCCCTTGCCAACATCAGCTGCCTCCATGATGTCACTGATGGAGGTGGCCACATAACCCTTCTGATAAATCAATTCCTCAGCACTTTGTAAAATACGCTCTTTAACGCTCATCTGCTCACCTCTCTTTTTTACTATTATAGCATATTCAGAGTCTGGGACCAAACCATTGAAATCACCTCCTTTTGCCACTGTTTTATCATTAAAATTTTTGTTCTGAGCAAATTGATTTACAAATTCAATTCTAGATGTTATTATAATTGTACCGAACGGTCAGTATGTAACTAAAACTACCATTTGGAAAATCATCAAACTAACAGTCTAAATTCCTATTGGCTGTTAATCAAATCATATTAGGAGGAACCTCATGTTCAATCAGAAAAATGTCGCATTTGTTATCACAGACCCGCAAGTTGAATTCTTAAAATCTACTGGTAAAGGATTCGGAGCAACTAAAGATGTTCTTGAAAAAGTTAATACTATTGAAAATCTGACAAAGCTTTTCGCTCTTGCTAAAGAGCGTGGCTACAAGCGTTTTATCTCACCGCACTACTTCTATCCACACGATCACAAGTGGCAATTTAAAGCTGCTGGTGAAACGATGATGATTGAAAACGAAATGTTTTGGCGTGATAGCCAGTATTCAGCAATTCCAGAAGGCTCTGGAGCAGATATGATTGAAGAGATTAAACCATTTTTGGATGAAGATACTATTGTTGTCAACGGACATAAAATCTTTGGCCCAGAAAGCAACGACCTTAACCTTCAACTCCGCAAAAATGGTATCGACACCGTCATCTTGGCTGGTATGAATGCTAATCTCTGCGTGGATTCACACATGCGTGAACTCATAGAATTAGGCTACAATGTCATTGTTGTTAACGATGCTGTCGGTGCTCCAGGTGAAGAAGCCTACCAAGCTGCCCTGACAAACTATGGCTACATTGCCAACCAAGTTTTGACAACTGAGGAAGTTATCGCTCAACTTTAGTATTAAAAACAAAATCAGGTAATCCTAGTGACTACCTGATTTTCTATGTCTTAAGCATCTTGCCAATTTTCTTGGTCTTCTTTAAAGCGTTTTAGAAGGTCGAGACCTTCTGGTGTGATATAGCCTTCTTCTTGGGCTAGGTGGATGAGTTCACTGTAGTTAGAAAGCGTCACAAGTTTGACACCTGCGTCTGAGAAGTTCTTATCTGCTTTTGGCAATTGGTAACTGAAAATCGCTACAACTCCAAGCACATCTGCTCCTTCTCGTTTAGCAGCTGCTACTGCTTCAAGAACAGAACCACCTGTTGAAATAAGGTCTTCAACCACTACCATTTTTTGACCCTGAGCTACGCGGCCTTCGATTTGATTACCAGCTCCGTGGTCTTTTGGTTTGCTACGGATGTAGGCAAATGGCAAGTTCATCTTATCAGCAATGATAGCTCCGTGTGGAATCCCTGCTGTTGCAGTTCCTGCAATCACTTCTACCTCTGGAAAGGCTTCTTTGATAGCATCTACAAAACCATTTTCAATGAGAGTACGAGTTTCTGGATAGGCAAGGGTCACACGGTTATCCGTGTAAATCGGCGACTTGATACCAGATGCCCAAGTGAAAGGTTCCTCTGGTTTGAGGTAAACTGCTTGAATTTTCAAGAGGTTGCTAGCGATATCTTTAGCAAGTGTCATGGTATTCTCCTTTTATTTTTCTAATATAGTTCTTTAATTCCAGTCCTGTGTCCATTCATCCTTGATGGCATGATAAGCTGC
>CAUQGR010000084.1:0-4879 GCA_963517545.1 uncultured Streptococcus sp.
TCTTCGTCCTTAACCAAGAACACAACGTAACGCTACAAATCGGTGGTTCTGACCAGTGGGGAAATATGACAGCTGGTACTGAATTGCTTCGTCGTAAAGCTGACAAAACTGGTCACGTTATCACTGTTCCACTGATTACCGATGCAACTGGTAAGAAGTTTGGTAAATCAGAAGGAAACGCAGTTTGGCTCAATCCTGAAAAGACTTCTCCATACGAAATGTACCAATTCTGGATGAACGTTATGGACGCTGACGCTGTTCGCTTCTTGAAGATCTTTACTTTCTTGTCACTTGATGAGATTGAAGACATCCGTAAACAATTTGAAGCAGCTCCACACGAACGCTTGGCTCAAAAAGTCTTGGCTCGTGAAGTCGTCACACTTGTTCACGGCGAAGAAGCCTACAAAGAAGCCCTTAACATTACCGAGCAACTCTTTGCCGGAAACATCAAAAATCTTTCTGTCAAAGAGCTCAAACAAGGACTTCTTGGCGTGCCAAACTACCACGTTCAAGCTGATGAAGACCACAATATCGTGGAACTGCTCGTTTCATCTGGTGTGGTTAACTCAAAACGCCAAGCCCGTGAAGATGTCCAAAATGGAGCTATTTACGTAAACGGTGACCGCATCCAAAACCTTGACTATGTCTTGAGTGACGCAGATAAGCTTGAGAACGAACTGACTGTTATCCGTCGTGGGAAGAAAAAATACTTTGTATTGACTTACTAAATTGTTCAACATTTACCTATAAATAAAGGAGTTAACCTCAAGAAAGGTAACTCCTTTTTGTTGTTGATAACTCTCATCTATCTATTTTTAATAGACAGGCTACGCAGTACAATGCGCAAGGTTGTTAGATTATGTAAGATAGAGAGATTTGAAGGACTGAGCCAATTAAATAAGCCAAAGCCAATCAAACTACTATTTACGACAACAGTATCTTGAATATTCTTCTTGATGAGTGTTTGCAAAGATGATGATAGCCAATCCAACTCTTGGAAGAAATCCAAACGATTATCTAACAATAAGATATCACTCATCTGCTTAGAAATATCTGCACTCTCATTCATCACCACACCGATATCTGATAGGGTTAGAGCAGCTGAGTCATTCAACCCATCCCCAACCATCAAAATAGTGTGACCTGCTTTCTGCAGTTCCTCTACTAACTCAAATTTCCCATCAGGTTTCAAGTCTGTATAGACCTGATCAAAGGGCAAATCTTTGACTAATTCCTCTGTTCTAACCAAGGTGTCCCCTGTTGCCAGAATCAATTTTTTCCCTTGTGCCTTAAGTTTCTCCAAGGCTGCTTTTGCTTCTTTTCTCAAAGGAGTATGAATGCAGAACATTCCAATCAATTCATTCTGGTAGGCTAAGAATAAGAGATTGTAGTGACTCTTGTACTCTTCAATTAAAGCATTTTGTTCTGAACTGATATGAATCTGCTCATCCTGCATCAAGACATAATTCCCAATAAGAACTGGTTGCCCATCTATATGAGATTTGATCCCCTTGCTTGCAATATATTGGAGTTTCCCATGCATTTCCTCATGTTCAATCCCCTCTATCTCAGCTTGCTTGACGATGGCATTAGCAATAGGATGATAAATGTGTTCCTCAAGACAGGCACTGATTCTGAGAATATCTTCCTCACTATAGTCCCCAAAAGGTAACACCTTTTCAACTATCGGATAGCTAGTTGTGATTGTTCCCGTCTTATCAAACAAGAAAGTATCAACTTCCAGGTATTTCTCCAGAACATCTCCATCCTTAATTACCATCTCACGATTCAACCCCTCCTTGATAGCTGTCAAATAAGCTACAGGAGTAGAGATTTTCAAAGCGCAGGAGAAATCGACCAATAGGAAAGAAATAGCCTTAGAAAAAGAACCTGTTAATAGGTAAGTCAGACCAGCCCCCAAGAAATTATATTTGACGATCTTATCCGCCATCTTGATGAAATAGCGTTGTTTCGTTTTCTTGTTTTCTTCAGATTTCTTCATCAACTCAATCAGCTGTAAAATACGGCTGTTCATCTGATTATCGGTTACACGAATGCGTAGCTCTCCAGTCTCCAAGACTGTATTTGCACAAACCAAATCAGACTCTCTTTTTTCAACTGGAAAACTCTCTCCCGTCAAGGAACTTTCGTTGACCATACCTAAACCTGAAACTACTTGTCCATCAAACAGAATTTCATTTCCTTGAGATAGGACCAAGACATCTCCTATTTGAACATCAGAACTCTTGATACTAACAACCGTATCGCCCTGTACTAGGAATACATCGCTCTCTTTTGCAAGAAGACTCTGTTCTAAATCTGTTGCAGTTTTTTTCAAGGACCACTGATCTAAATGATTCCCCAAATCAAGCATAAACATGATATTGCTAGCTGTCTTGGATTGGTTCATAAACAAGGACAATAAAATCGCCGAACAGTCCAAGACCTCCATCGTTAGTTCCTTACGCGCTAGGGTTTGATAGGCTTCTCTAACATAACCCAAAGCCTGATAACAAGTCCATATATAGCGAATAGGATACGGCACAAAACTACGAAAAAGTACACGCTTAATCGCTGCACCTGAAACAATAGAATAAGCACTCTCTTCTCTACGAATGGGAAGAGTCATCAACTCAGAAACTTTCCCTTTATCAATTCTTTTTAAAAAGGCTTCTGCATTATCTAATACAGAAAAGCCTTCTTTTATGCGTAGAGTAAAGTGCTGTTGATCCATGTAAAACTGGATAGACTCAATCCCCTTTTCATCTCTCGCCAAGGAACGAAGATAGTCTTGAATATCCAAGGTGAGTGAAAAAGAAGATGATAGTCGGATATGTTGGTATCCTCTATGTAGCACTTTAAAAGACATATTATTCTCCTATAAGGCTATCTAATTGCTCTTCTTTTTTCTCTTGCTCGTACAAATATTTGGCATCTTGCAAAACATCGTCTCCATGTTGTTTCACAACAGAAACAGATGCATCTAGCTCGTCTTTCAACTTGTAAGCCTTAGCCAAAGCTTTAGAATAACCTTTTTTAGCTTCCTTACTTGCTAAGATTTTCAAACCAAGGGTACCAAATGCGACACCACCCAAAAAGAGTGATGATTTTTTCGCAACTTTTGCGACGGTTAATACTTCTTTTAACATACTTATTTCCTCCTTATCATTATTATATAGCAATTTAGATATAAAAGCAATTTCATTCCATAAATTGGAGAATTAGTTTTATTTCTACTGAATCTCCCATCTACTTATTCCTAAAGTTGCTTTCATTTGCCTCTTTTGATACACTTAAACTATGAATACAAATCTCAAACCCAAACTCCAGCGTTTTGCTTCTGCGACTGCCTTTGCCTGTCCTATCTGCCAAGAAAATCTGACTCTATTAGAGACTAGTCTCAAATGTAGCAATCGCCATTCTTTTGACTTGGCTAAATTTGGCTATGTCAATCTGGTACCTCAAATCAAGCAATCTGCCAACTACGACAAGGAAAACTTTCAAAACCGCCAACAAATCCTAGAAGCTGGCTTTTATCAAGCTATTTTAGAGGCTGTATCTGACTTGCTTGCAAGCTCAGAAACTAGCACAACAATTTTGGATATCGGCTGTGGCGAAGGTTTCTATTCTCGTAAGCTCCAAGAAAGTCACCCTGAAAAAACCTTCTATGCCTTTGACATTTCAAAAGATTCAGTCCAAATCGCTGCCAAGAGCGAACCCAACTGGGCAGTCAATTGGTTTGTCGGCGACCTGGCTCGCCTCCCTATAAAAGACGCCAGCATGGACATCCTACTTGATATCTTTTCACCTGCCAACTATGGAGAATTCCGTCGCGTTTTATCCAAAGACGGTATCTTGATAAAGGTTATCCCGACTGAAAATCACCTCAAGGAAATCCGTCAGAAGGTACAAGACCAGCTGACAAAGAAGGACTATTCTAACCAAGATATTAAAAATCATTTCCAAAACAACTTCACTATCTTGTCCAGTAAAACTGCCTCACTAACCAAGCCTATCACAGCAGAGCAGCTCCAAGCCCTACTCAGTATGACTCCTCTCCTCTTTCACATCGACCAGAGTAAGATTGACTGGAGCCAACTGACAGAGATTACCATTGAAGCGGAGATTCTGGTTGGGAAAGCATTCTAAACTAGGCTTCGCAAAGGTAGAAAACTTACTGAAAATCCTCAATATTACAAAAACGCATAAGAACAGGTGCTCAAAACCTTAATCTTATGCGTTTTGTTATAGTTTCCATACACATTAAGAGGAAATATTTGAAATCAGTTCTCTTAATAACCATTGAATACCATATAGTACATTTACCCCAAATATGATATAGGCCGTATAAATCAAGTATTTCGATTTCTCCCGTCTCAAAGAATAGATCTTGTACAAAATAGATAAATTTAAAATAATAAATAATAGAGACAAAATCTTTCCTCCAAAATCAATCTTAACAGTGGGCAGTCAGGCATATACCTCATATTTATTTTCGATTCGAGATAACAAACTTATCAATAAATAGCAAGTGATATAAGGCAAGTACAAATCCCCAGAAACTACCACGAAGAGAGATTTCTTGATGATTTAGAGGAAACAAATCATGGTTACCAATATAGAGGCAGGTCAAAATAACAAATACAATCCAAAATAAATCAGTCCATCTATATTTTGAAAAATATTTTTGGTAACTTCTAAAACTAACTTCCAGTTTCCTACAACCTAGCTTTTAGTATGAGAAAACGCGTGAAATCAGTGAAAATCCGTCTTAGACTAACTTCCACTGATTTTCTTTTTCTTGATATATAAGAGTTCAAAAGCGAAAAGACTCAGAAAAAAGTGCACGACAAATAGCCCTAAAACAGAGTCGTCTTAG
>CAUQGR010000085.1:0-4845 GCA_963517545.1 uncultured Streptococcus sp.
CTTAACCCCTTGACCAACGGACCTGAGCTGTTATTTTCAACTCTTACTATTATACCGACTTTTCTAACTTTGTCAACTACTTTTTTAAAACTTTTTTAAGTTAAGTAAAAAGAGCCAGAATTATACTGACTCTTCTATTGATTATTAAACTTAGAAGCACGTTCTTCTCCCCACCAATAGGGGATTAGTTCTGCGACTTTAACTGTCTTTCTTATATTATAGTCCATCATGAATTCTGCATCTTTATTTTCAGCATTAAGCTCTAAGAGGAATTCTCTACAGGCACCGCAAGGCATGGCTGAACTTCCACCATAAGGTGGTTTATCTCGAAAGGCTAATACTTTCTTAACCTTAGTTTGTCCTGAAAATTGATACATATTAAAGAGTGCCGCCCGTTCTGCGCAGAGATGGAAAACACCACAGGTTCCCTCCATACAGAATCCTGTAAATATTTGTCCATCTTCTGCTTCTACTGCAGCTACAACATGATTGGCATAAACAAAATCAGATACTTCATGTGGATTGTATAGTTTCTGTGCTTCTTCGTACATCTTTTCCCAGATGTCCATTATTGTACCTTTCTTACTTAGAGATTTCTTTTAACATATTTTCGATATGCTGAATTGATTTTTCACGTCCAAGCAAGAAAATTGTATCTGGTAATTCTGGTCCATGCATTTCACCTGAAACAGCGATACGAATAGGCATGAAAAGATTTTTCCCTTTAATACCTGTTTCTTTTTGAACAGCTTTGATTTGTGGGAAGATATTCTCTGTTACAAATTCATCATCTGTCATCGCTTCAAGTTTTGCTTTGAAAGCTTCAAGAACTGTTGGGACTGTTTCTCCCGCCATGACTTCGCGTTCTGCTTCTGTCAATTCTGGGAAATCTGAGAAGAAAAGATCTGTCAATGGAATAATTTCATCTACTGATTTCATTTGTGGTTTATAGAGCTCAACTAATTTTTCAGCCTTGTCAGTCAACCGGCCTGCTTCCTCTAAGAATGGTTTTGCCATTTCAAAGATAGTTTCTAGGTCTGCATTCTTGATATAATCATTGCTCATCCAGTCGAGTTTTTTCTGGTCAAAGGCTGCTGGAGACTTGCTGAGGCGATTTTCATCGAAAAGTTTAATGAGTTCTTCACGAGAGAAGATTTCATCTTCGCCACCTGGGTTCCAACCAAGAAGAGCAATAAAGTTAAAGACTGCTTCTGGAAGGTAACCTTTCTTTCGGTAATCTTCGATAAACTGAAGGGTGTTGGTATCGCGTTTTGACAGTTTCTTACCAGTTTCAGAGTTGATAATCAAAGTCATGTGACCAAACTCTGGAGCTTCCCAACCAAGTGCTTCATAAACCATGAGCTGTTTTGGTGTATTAGCAATGTGGTCGTCTCCACGGATTACGTGAGAAATTTGCATATCATGGTCATCGATGACAACGGCAAAGTTGTAAGTTGGGTAACCGTCTTTCTTTTGGATAACCCAGTCACCACCGATATTGCCACCTTCAAATTCGATATCACCTTTGACCATATCATGCCACTTGTAGATACCTGACTCATTGACAGCCAAACGAACAGTTGGGATGACCCCTGCTGCTTCACGTTCTGCGATGTAAGTTGCTTTTTCTTCTTCACTCATACCAAGGTATTCATTGATGTAGCGTGGTGTTTCGCCAGCTGCTTCTTGGCGTTCGCGTTCAGCTGCCAACTCTTCTTCTGTAACGTAAGATTTGTAGGCTTTTCCTTCAGCTAACAGTTGGTCGATGAATTTTTGATACAAGTCCAAACGCTCAGACTGGCGGTAATTTTCATGTGTTTCTGGGCTTTCATCCCAATCCATACCTAACCAACGAAGGTTTTCAAGCTGTGAACGTTCACCATCTTCGACATGGCGTTTACGATCAGTATCTTCGATACGAATGATAAAAGTTCCACCGTGATGACGGGCGTAAAGGTAGTTGAATAATGCTGTACGGGCATTTCCGATGTGTAGTAGTCCTGTTGGACTTGGTGCGTAACGTACGCGGATATCTTTTGACATAGTTTCTCCTATAAAGTCTCTAGGCATCTGCCTTTTTGCTCTCTATATTATATCACAAGTCTTGGCTGAGTCCAATTTCTATGGATAAAGAGAGTAAAAAGAGTGGACAAACCACTCTTTTCTTCTATTATAGACGTGCGTTAAGTTCTTTGCTCAATTCTTCAAATCCTGGTTTTCCAAGAAGGGCAAACATGTTACGTTTGTAAGCTTCAACACCTGGTTGGTCAAATGGGTTGATAGCATTCAAGTAACCTGAAAGGGCAATAGCCAATTCGAAGAAGTAGATAGTGTAACCAAGAGTGAAAGCGTCTTGCTCTGGAAGGGTCACGTACATGTTTGGTACATCACCATCTGTGTGGGCAAGAAGAACACCATCAGTCGCTTTTTTGTTTACAAAGTCAACGTCTTTTCCTTGAAGGTAACCAAGTCCATCAAGGTCTTCTTCCAAGCTAGGGATAATCACGTTCTTGCGAGGTTTGTCAACACGGACAACTGTTTCAAACATGATACGAGTTCCTTCTTGGATAAATTGACCAAGTGAGTGCAAGTCAGTTGAGAAGTTAGCTGAAGTTGGGTAAATACCTTTTTGGTCTTTCCCTTCTGATTCACCAGCCAATTGTTTCCACCATTCTGAGAAGTATTGAAGTGATGGCTCGTAGTTTACCAAGATCTCAGTTGCATAGCCTTTACGGTAAAGGATGTTACGAACTGCTGCATATTGGTAAGCTTCGTTTTCAGAGATTTTATCTGAAGTGTAGTCTTTGCGAGCTGCATTCGCACCTTCCATAAGGGCTTTGATGTCAGCTCCTGATGCTGCGATTGGAAGCAAACCAACGGCTGTCAATACTGAGAAGCGTCCACCGATATCATCTGGAACAACAAATGTTTCCCAACCGTTAGCGTCTGCTTCAACCTTAACAGCACCTTTTTGGCGGTCAGTTGTTGCATAGATACGTTTGTTGGCTTCTTCTTGACCGTATTTCTTAACCAAAAGTTCTTTGAAGACACGGAAAGCAATCGCTGGTTCAGTTGTTGTACCTGATTTAGAAATCACGTTTACTGAGAAGTCTTTGTCTGCAACATACTCTACCAAGTCAGCAAGGTAAGTAGATGAGATTGAGTTTCCTGCGTAAAGGATTTGTGGAGCCTTGCGTTCTTCTTTTGTTTGCAAGTTAGCAAAGTGGTGGTTCAAGAAGTCGATTGCTGCTTTAGCACCAAGGTAAGATCCACCGATACCGATAACAACCAAAACATCGCTGTCTGACTTGATTTGCTCAGCAGCTTTCAAGATACGGTCAAATTCTTCGCGGTCGTAGTTTTCAGGAAGGTCCAACCATCCTAGGAAGTCGCTACCAGCACCAGTTCCTTTACGGATCAATTCATCTGCTGCTGTTACTTGTGATTGCATGTATTCCACTTCATGTGGTGCAACAAATTTGTCTAAAACTTTTGAATAATCAAATTTAATATGTGACATGTTATTCCTCCAATATTTCTTCTTTTCTATCATAACGCTTACCTTCGTTTTTTTCAAGTTTTTTTGTCGAATTTCTCCAATTTTTATCAGAATTCAAACGTTTGCGTAAAAATCCCACATTCCAAAAATTTTGAAAAGATAAAATAAAGAACGACCAGATGTCCCAGTCGTTACAGTTCATTCAATAAATACTCAAATAATTCTAAATTGCCATCTTCTTCATTAACCAGAAACTCTGGATGCCACTGCAAACCGATAATGCGGTGTTCGTCGATAGACTCAATCGCTTCGATGGTTTGGTCTCTTGGATCAATAGCAGTTACACGGAAATTAGGTGCCAAATCTTTAATGCTTTGACGATGGACCGAGTTAACCTGACTTTCTTTTCCAAATAGCTTAGCCACCACGCTTCCTTCTACTGTCTCAATAGAGTGAGATGTTCCGAAAGGTAGTCCTTGCCAGTGACCTTCGATTTCTTGATTGAGGGTTCCACCAAAGGCAACATTGACAAGTTGAACACCGCGACAGATTGCCATAATTGGTTTATTCTGACGAAGCGCTTCTTTCAGGAGAGCCAGTTCAAACTCATCACGGACCAGATTGTAATCATCGCTCTCGATGGTCTTTTTCTCTCCATAAAACTGAGGATGGACATTTTGACCTCCTGTCAAGATAAGTTTGTCAATCATTTCCACATAATCGCGTACAACTGACTCATCACCAACAGGAATGACTAAAGGGAGACCGCCGACTTGACGAATGCTCTCTGCGAATCTACAAGATACAGATGAATGAATGTTTTTGCCTTCTGCGTCTACGGGACATAGATTTGCAGCAACTCCTACAATCGTTCTAGGCATGATGTCTCTCCTTTCGAATGTTAATACTCTTCGAAAATCAAATTCAAACCACGTCAGCGTCGCCTTACCGTACTCAAGTACAGCTTGCGGCTAGCTTCCTAGTTTACTCTTTGATTTTCATTGAATATAACGATAGTCCTATCATATCACTCAAAATGCCTTTCGTCTAATATGTTTTTTTTAAGTTTGTGATAAATATTTTTTATGGACAAGAAAAAGCTGCCCGCATAGGGCAACTTTTTTCTTATTCAAAGACAAATTGATTGTGATAGAGTTCTGAATAGAAGCCACCTAGTTTCAAAAGTTCATGGTGGTTACCGCGTTCAATGACTTCTCCATCTTTGAGGACAATAATCTGGTCTGCATTGAGAATGGTTTTCAAGCGGTGGGCAATAACGAAACTTGTTCTTCCTGCTACAACCGCCTCCATGGCATGCTGAATCTTGCTTTCTGTCACCGTATCTA
>CAUQGR010000086.1:0-4790 GCA_963517545.1 uncultured Streptococcus sp.
GCCAAAGCTTCTGCTATAACAGGCGAGTCTTGAAAGTGGAGATACAATTGTTGTAGTTTCTCAACAGTAGTCTCAAACTCATTTAATTCAGTCTGCTTGGTTGATAAATTGAACAGAATCTTAGCCAAAGCTTCTGCTATAACAGGCGAGTCTTGAAAGTGGAGATACAATTGTTGTAATTTCTCAACAGTAGCCTCTCGTTCCTTCAACTTAGTCTGCTTGGTTGATAAGTAAAACAAAGTTTTTGCATACCGCAACGCAATGTCTTCTGATTCAGGGTATTGCTCGTAAATTATTCTTGCTTTTTCTGCTAGAGCTTCACAGGCGGTCTTATCTGTATCCTTTGCTGATAAGTCAAAGAGCTTATCTAGCTCTGCTAAACTTTGATCCAAATTGTATTTCTGTTCATCCATTCTACGCACCTCGTTTAAAATAGTAGCTATATTATAAACCAATTTATTTTTCGTATGACAATTAGTTTCTATACATTTTATTATATCAAAAATGTCATCTTTCTACTAACAGATGGATAGTACTTTTTGTTAGTGTAAGCACAAAAAAAGCCAGACTTTGTCTAGCTTTACATTATTTATAGCTGTGATGGATTTTAGAAAAATTAAAGGATTTTATCAGCTCTGTCCACTGTAAAGAGGGCTACAGTCATCAGGATATCGACGAGCAAGAGGGCAGCTACAGCTGGCACCCAAGAATGGAACAGGTCAAAACTGTAACCAAAGAGAGTCGGTCCAAAGGCTGCTAGGATATAGCCTCCTGTTTGAGATAAACCAGACAATTGGGCTGTCTTTTCAGGGGCGCTTGTCTTGAGTGAAAAGTTGACCATGAGATAAGGGAAGAGGGCGCTGGTTGCGGTTCCGATGAGGAGATGGATGGCAAGCCAGTAAATGAAATGATTGATTGGGAAGAAGAGCATGGAAATGCCGACCACACCAGCTAGTGAGACCAGAGTAAGCATGAGCTGCCGATTACGAGTTGACAAGCTGGTTGTCAGGCTTGGGATGGTCATTGAAAAAGGAATGCTAATCAGAGAGAAGATAGACGTCAGCAAGCCAGCTTCGTGACTGGATAGGCCTGCGTGGATAGCCATAGTAGGTAGCCAGGTCATAGCAGTGTAAAAGATTAAGGATTGAAAACCTGCAAAGACAATAACTGCCCAGACCTGTTTATTACGCATGACCTTTGTTTTGCTTTTCTGTTTGGTTTGTGGAGCTAGTCTATGATTATAGCGGTGATTTGGCAACCAGACCAAAAAAGTTGCTAGACAGAGCAGGGTGAGGAGGATGATAAGGCCTTTCCAAGAACTGGCTTGTGTAATGGGCACAGCCAGATAGGAAGCCAGAGCTGTCGCAATCCCCATAGACGTCACATATAAGGTGGTCAGAAAACCAATTTTCTTTGGTTGATTGGCTTGGATAAGACTAGGAAGCAGAACGTTGATGACTGCGATACTTGCCCCAACCATCAAGGTTCCTAGATAGAGCAGAGGCAGATTGATTAGTCGAATCAGAGAGCCTATAGTCAAGAAGAAGAGACTGTAGGTAAAGAGATGCTCCAAGCCGATTTTCTGAGCCAGTCGGGTAGAAAATGGTGAAAAGAGGGTAAACATAAGGAGGGGAAGGCTGGTCAAGACACCAAGTGAACTAACTTCGACTCCCAGACCTTGCGAAATATCTCCCAAAATAATGGGTAAAACAGTAAAAGGAGTCCGCAAGGAAACACCAATCAGGATAATACCTGGAACAAAAAAGAGTGATTGCTTTTTCATATAATACCTCTTCTAGCTGATTTTAATAACAGCTTATTTTAAGGTTTTTTCCCTATAATGTCAAGTAAGGTTTTGGGCTTTCAAGATAAAAATGGGAAAGTCTTGAAAATTATGATAAAATAGTGGAAGGAAATCTATATATTGGAGAAAAACTGTGCTTGAAAAGCAAAAAATTAGCGTCTTGATGTCGGTCTATGTAAAGGAAAATCCGACATTTTTGAGAGATGCCATTAATAGTATTCAAAATCAAACCTTGAAACCGAGCGAATTGGTTCTGGTTGAGGATGGGCCTTTGACACCTGAGCTCTATCAGGTATTAGACCAGGTTGAAGCTGAGTCTGATATTCCAGTGAAACGCTATCCTCTTGAGCAGAATCAAGGTTTGGGTCTGGCTCTTCGACAGGGTGTTTTGCAGTGTCAGTATGATATCATCGCTCGTATGGATACGGATGATATAGCTGTTCCAGACCGTTTTGAGAAACAGGTTCAGTTAATGGAGAAGGATAACCTAGACCTATTAGGTGGACATATTGCAGAGTTTATTGACAATCCTGATGAGATTGTTTCTTATCGTCGTGTTCCGATTCAACATACAGATATTGTGGCTTATCAAAGAATGAGAAGCGCCTTTAACCACATGACTGTTATGTTCAAGAAGGATCTGGTTCTCAAGGCAGGCAATTATGAGGACGGCCTTTATATGGAGGATGACCTCCTCTGGCTCAATATGATTGCTGCAGGAGCTAAGACTGGAAATCTGGATCAAATCTTGTGTAAGGTTCGTGTTGGAGCAGGAATGTTTGAGCGTCGTGGGGGACTGCGTTACCTCAAACTCTATCGTCAAGCTCGTCAGCGCATGCTGAAGAGAGGGCAAATTTCTTACATGGAGTATGCCAAGAGTGTTGCCATTCAGATGGTTGTTGCTCTTTGTCCAGGATTTGTCAGACAGTTTATTTTTATGAAGCTGTTACGGAAAAGCAATTAAAAGATTGTAACAAATCGTAAACTAGAGAAAAAGTGTTATAATAACAATATAACCATCCAGCTCTTTTAAGGAGGAGTAAATTTCTATGAATAAAAAACTCACAGATTATGTCATTGATCTGGTGGAAATTTTAAATAAACAACAAAAACAGGTCTTCTGGGGCATATTTGATATTTTCAGTATGGTGGTTTCCATCATTGTATCTTATATTTTATTTTATGGGCTGATTAATCCAGCACCTGTTGACTACATTATCTATACGAGTTTGGCCTTCTTGTTTTATCAATTGATGATTGCATTTTGGGGCTTGAACGCTAGTATCAGTCGTTACAGCAAGATTACGGATTTCATGAAAATCTTTTTTGGTGTGACTGCCAGCAGCGTCTTGTCATATAGTATCTGCTATGCCTTCTTGCCACTCTTCTCCATCCGTTTCATCATTCTCTTTATCTTGTTGAGTACCTTCTTGATTTTATTGCCACGGATTACTTGGCAGTTAATCTACTCTAGACGCAAAAAAGGCAGTGGTGATGGAGAACACCGTCGGACTTTCTTGATTGGTGCCGGTGATGGTGGAGCTCTCTTTATGGATAGTTACCAACATCCAACTAGTGAATTAGAACTTGTCGGTATTTTGGACAAGGATTCTAAGAAAAAGGGACAAAAACTTGGTGGAATCCCTGTTTTGGGTTCATATGATGATCTGCCTGAACTAGCCAAACGCCATCAAATCGAGCGTGTTATCGTTGCGATTCCGTCGCTTGACCCGTCAGAATATGAACGTATCTTGCAGATGTGTAATAAGCTGGGTGTCAAATGTTACAAGATGCCTAAGGTTGAAACTGTTGTTCAAGGACTTCACCAAGCAGGTGGAGGCTTCCAGAAGATTGATATCACAGACCTTTTGGGCCGTCAGGAAATTCGTCTTGACGAATCGCGTCTGGGGGCAGAGCTTACTGGAAAAACAATCTTGGTTACAGGAGCTGGTGGTTCAATCGGTTCTGAAATCTGTCGCCAAGTTAGTCGCTTCAATCCTGAACGCATTGTTTTGCTCGGTCACGGGGAAAATTCAATCTACCTTGTGTATCATGAATTGATTCGTAAGTTCCAAGGGATTGATTATGTACCTGTGATTGCGGACATTCAAGACTATGACCGTTTGTTGCAAGTCTTTGAGCAGTACAAGCCAGCTATTGTTTATCATGCGGCTGCCCACAAGCACGTTCCTATGATGGAGCGCAATCCAAAAGAAGCCTTCAAAAACAATATTCGTGGAACCTACAATGTTGCTAGGGCTGTTGATGAAGCCAAAGTACCTAAGATGGTTATGATTTCGACAGATAAGGCGGTTAATCCACCAAATGTTATGGGAGCAACCAAGCGCGTGGCGGAGTTGATTGTCACTGGCTTTAACCAACGTAGCCAATCGACCTACTGTGCGGTTCGTTTTGGGAATGTTCTTGGTAGCCGTGGTAGTGTGATTCCAGTCTTTGAACGTCAGATTGCTGAAGGTGGGCCTGTAACGGTGACAGACTTCCGCATGACCCGTTACTTTATGACCATTCCAGAAGCTAGCCGTTTGGTTATCCATGCTGGTGCTTATGCCAAGGATGGAGAAGTCTTTATCCTTGATATGGGCAAACCAGTCAAGATTTATGACTTGGCCAAGAAAATGGTCCTTCTAAGTGGCCACACCGAAAGTGAAATTCCAATCGTTGAAGTTGGAATCCGTCCAGGTGAAAAACTCTACGAAGAACTCTTGGTATCAACCGAACTTGTTGATAATCAGGTTATGGATAAGATTTTCGTTGGTAAGGTTAATGTCATGCCTCTAGAAGCCATCGATCAAAAAATTGAAGAGTTTCGCACTCTCAGTGGAGATGAGTTGAAGCAAGCTATTATCGCCTTTGCTAATCAAACAACCCACGTTGAATAAAAAAGAAAAACGCATATTATCAGGTCTTGAAATGTACTGACCCCAAAAAGTTAGACAATTAATTTATCCGAAGGATTTAGTTCTGT
>CAUQGR010000087.1:0-4659 GCA_963517545.1 uncultured Streptococcus sp.
AATATTTACGCATCGGGATGGAAGCAGCATATGCTCCCTTTAACTGGACCCAGGATGATGATAGCAATGGAGCTGTCAAAATCGATGGAACCAACCAGTATGCCAATGGATACGATGTCCAGATTGCCAAGAAAATCGCTAAGGACTTAGGCAAAGAACCTTTGGTTGTTAAAACCAAGTGGGAAGGTCTAGTACCTGCCCTTACTTCTGGTAAGATTGACATGATTATCGCAGGTATGAGTCCAACTGCCGAACGCAAACAAGAAATTGCCTTTTCAAGCAGCTACTACACTAGCGAACCAGTTTTGCTTGTCAAAAAAGATTCTGCCTACGCAAGTGCTAAATCTTTGGATGACTTTAATGGTGCGAAAATCACTTCTCAACAAGGTGTCTACCTCTACGACTTGATTGCACAAATCCCAGGTGCTAAAAAAGAAACAGCCATGGGAGACTTCGCTCAAATGCGCCAAGCTCTTGAGGCTGGTGTCATCGATGCCTATGTTTCTGAACGCCCAGAAGCTCTGACTGCTGAAGCTGCTAACTCTAAGTTCAAGATGGTCCAAGTAGAACCAGGTTTCAAAACTGGGGAAGAAGATACAGCTATTGCCATTGGACTTCGTAAAGATGACAATCGTATTAGCCAAATCAATGCCAGCATTGAAACCATTTCAAAAGACGACCAAGTTGCCTTGATGGATCGTATGATCAAGGAACAACCTGCCGAAGCTACAACAACTGAAGAGACTAGCAGTAGTTTCTTTAGCCAAGTCGCTAAAATTCTTTCTGAAAACTGGCAACAACTCTTGCGTGGTGCTGGTATCACTCTTTTAATCTCTATCGTCGGAACCATCACAGGTCTCATTATTGGACTTGCCATTGGTGTCTTCCGTACTGCTCCTCTATCTGAAAATAAAGCCATTTATAGCCTACAAAAACTAGTCGGCTGGATCCTCAATGTCTACATTGAAATTTTCCGTGGTACGCCAATGATCGTTCAATCGATGGTTATCTACTATGGAACTGCCCAAGCTTTCGGTATCAACCTTGACCGTACACTAGCTGCTATCTTCATCGTTTCAATCAACACTGGTGCCTACATGACTGAAATCGTTCGTGGTGGTATCCTAGCAGTTGACAAGGGACAATTTGAAGCTGCGACTGCTCTTGGTATGACCCATAACCAAACCATGCGTAAGATTGTCCTACCTCAGGTAGTCCGTAACATCCTACCAGCAACTGGTAATGAATTTGTCATCAATATCAAAGATACATCTGTATTGAACGTTATCTCTGTTGTCGAACTTTATTTCTCAGGAAATACCGTGGCAACACAAACCTATCAATACTTCCAGACATTTACAATCATCGCCGTGATTTACTTTGTCCTCACCTTCACCGTAACACGTATCCTACGCTTCATCGAACGCCGAATGGACATGGATACCTATACTACAGGTGCTAACCAAATGCAAACGGAGGATTTGAAATAATGACACAAGCAATCCTTGAAATTAAACACCTCAAAAAATCCTATGGACAAAACGAAGTGTTAAAAGACATTTCTCTCACTGTCCACAAGGGAGAAGTAATCTCTATCATCGGAAGCTCTGGAAGCGGAAAATCAACCTTCCTACGCTCCATTAACCTCCTTGAAACGCCAACTGATGGACAAATCCTTTATCATGGACAAAACGTCCTCGAAAAGGGCTATGACCTCACGCAATACCGTGAAAAGTTGGGGATGGTGTTCCAATCCTTTAACCTCTTTGAAAATCTCAACGTTCTTGAAAACACAATCGTCGCTCAGACAACTGTCCTTAAACGTGAACGTACAGAAGCTGAAAAAATTGCCAAAGAAAACCTAGAAAAAGTCGGCATGGGAGAACGCTACTGGCAAGCGAAGCCAAAACAACTCTCAGGTGGTCAAAAACAACGTGTGGCCATCGCTCGTGCCCTCTCAATGAATCCTGACGCTATTCTCTTTGATGAACCAACATCAGCTCTTGATCCAGAAATGGTTGGAGAAGTCCTCAAAATCATGCAGGATCTGGCTCAGGAAGGCTTGACTATGATTGTTGTAACCCACGAAATGGAATTCGCCCGTGATGTCTCTCACCGTGTTATCTTTATGGATAAGGGTGTGATCGCTGAAGAAGGCAAACCAGAAGACCTCTTCACCAATCCTAAAGAAGACCGTACAAAAGAATTTCTTCAACGTTATCTCAAATAAAAAGAAAAGGCTGCACCAACCGTGCAGTCTTTTTGCTGTCCTCATACTCTTCGAAAATCTCTTCAAACCACGTCAGCTTCGCCTTGCCGTATATATGTGACTGACTTCGTCAGTCTTATCTACAACCTCAAAACAGTGTTTTGAGCAGCCTGCGGCTAGCTTCCTAGTTTGCTCTTTGATTTTCATTGAGTATCAAAATGAAAAGGCAGACCCTATTCAAGAATCCGCCATTATCCAAAGATTAATCTTCAAATTTTTCATGATTTTTTTCATAGAAATCAATTAAACCTAGAGCTGTTTCAAATGAAATATTTTTTACTTTTGCACGACCCTGCGCTAGAGCAATGATAGACATTTCACGCGCATTCGTTTCTTTAGAGATACGGTAGCCTGTGATTTTCTTATCACGAACCCAGCCAACAACTGATTCTACTTTTTCAAAGTTTGACTTAGCCATGTCCTTCTCCTATTTTCTTCTTTACGATATTTAATTGTATACGTTTTTATGTCTTTTGTCAATAAAAAAACATATATTCAATAAAATTAATGATTTATTTTTCTGTTACTATCTTATTAAAGCCGATAATATATAGGTTTTTCCTTGCTATAAACCATTAGTATATTCCTAAAAAACAATTGCATTATTAAACTTTAAACTTGTAAAAATATTCATGTATACTGAATGCCAGTTTCTCAATAGGATAGACAGGATTTACTATTTCATTCTATATATTCCTTTTAAATCAACAAGTCCACTAAAGATAGTCTTTCACTCCACACTATCTCTAAACCATTCCGTTTTCTTTCTCCTTCTTTGATTCCTTTCCTGTCCTTATCTATATCTTATTCGTTTCACAACCGGTACTACTTACTTTGTCCAATCTTGCACCTTCTGATTACATCCCCACTTTCCAGCTAGTCATTAAAAAACAGTATCACTAGCTGTTTCATGTCTAGCACTATTGTTTATCTCACGAGTTTTTTCAGCAGACTCACCTAACAACCATCTCATAAACATTGATTATTTTTTCTAATTCCTATTATATTTAGACAAATCACAGATTAGCCCTATATAAAATAGTGGATTTCAAAAATACTCCTTAAATATAACAAGTAATCTTACTCCCTTACTATAAACCAAATCAAAAATAATAGGTGCTATAATGAGTTGTAGTAGAAATAGCACGATAGATTTCCTAAGTCCATAGGAATCGCCCCCTTTCTTCACCTTCATTATAACACCTATACATCAGTTGTGCAAATAATATGATATTTTTTTATTAGTCCTCAGACAAGCATATTATAGAGCGTTTCATTACCATTTAAGTTAATATAAGATGGATCAAAACCTTCCATTCGACGAATCAAGCCTGCATAATCATGCTTATCTGCCAAGGCAATCCCAATCAATACTGGGCCTGTCCCCTTGCTAGCTCGTTTGATATACTCAAAACGTGTGATATCATCATTTGGCCCCAAGATATCATTTACAAACTCACGCAAAGCACCTGGACGCTGTGGAAAATTGACCACAAAGTAATGCTTGATACCATCATAAATCAAGGCACGTTCTTCCATTTCTGGCATACGGTTGATATCATTATTTCCTCCAGAAATGATACAACAAATGGTTTTCCCCTTGATATATTCAGCCAACACCTCTAGAGAGGCGATACTAGCCGCTCCAGCAGGCTCTGCTACAATCCCTTGCTTAGAGTAGAGGTCAATCAAGGTTTCAGAAATCAATCCCTCATCGACACCTACCAAAGTTTGAACATGTTGGCGAGTTGCCTCATAGGTCAACTGTCCCACCTTTTGTACAGCAATTCCATCCGCAAATTTGTCAATTTCTTTAAGTTTGACTGGACCACCAGCTTCAAAGGCAGCCTTCATGGAACGCGCTCCATTCGCCTCTACTCCGATAACCTCAATCTCTGGACTTGTTTCCTTGATATAGGTAGAAACCCCAGCAATGAGACCGCCACCACCAACAGGAACCAAGACAGCATCAAAATCAATCGATTCTTTTCGAGCTTCTTCTAAAATCTCATAAGCAACTGTCCCTTGACCTGCCTGCACATGAGCATCATCAAAGGGATCAATAAAGGTACGATTTTCAGAAACTGTAAATTCTTGAGCTGCTTTAGCAGAAGCATCAAAGGTATCTCCAACTAGTTTAATAGTTACGAAGTTCCCACCAAAAAAACGAACCTGCCCAATCTTTTGTTGCGGAGTAGTAATGGGCATAAAGATAGTAGCAGGAATTTTCATTTCATTACAAGTATAGGCGACTCCCTGCGCATGATTCCCCGCAGAAGCGCAGACTACCCCACGTTCACGCTCTTCCTTGCTGAGTTGGGAAATGGCATAATAAGCACCACGAATTTTAAAAGAACGAACACGTTGAGCATTTTCCTTTTTCAAATAAA
>CAUQGR010000088.1:0-4621 GCA_963517545.1 uncultured Streptococcus sp.
TAGACTAGGAGACTGATATGGGAGATAAACCGATATCTTTCCGAGATGCGGATGGCAACTTTGTTTCCGCTGCAGACCTTTGGAATGAAAAGAAATTGGAAGAACTATTTAATCGTCTCAATCCAAATCGTGCCCTGAGATTGGCACGAACCAAAAAAGACAATCCACCTCAGTAAAATAGATAAAAAGATTCCGTGTCAAATGAGACACGGAATTTTCTTATTCTTCAAAGAAAAATGGTGGAGCGAATTTTTTCAGTTCTTCAAAGCATTTTTGAGCAGCTTCTGCATCTTCACAGATGACAAGACATACATCATCGCCACAGAGGGTAGCGATAGCGTCGGGGAAGCTCAAAGCATCAATGATAGAACCAAAGGATTGAGCAAGTCCAGGAAGGGTTTTTAGCAGGACTTGATGTTGAACTGGGCGCATCAAGACAAGAGCATCTTCCATGTAAATTTCGAGACGTTTTTCCCATTTTGAGATAGAACCTGTATTGAGCACGTAGTAAGAATTGTCTTCTTCTCGTACTTTTGAGAGGTTCATACTTTTAATATCTCTCGAAAGTGTAGCTTGTGTAACTTGAATATCATTATCGGCAAGAAGAGCTTGTAGCTCAGCTTGAGTATGGATCTTGTTTTTCGTTACAAGAGCTCGTATGAGTTGGTGTCGGTGTTCGGATTTGTTCATAAAATATTACTCCTTGTACAAGGTACAGAAAGCGTGGACTGAACGAGATCGTCAGTCGGGTGGTAAGCGGTATTGTCACGTATGATGATTTTAAAGTCAGTAGTATAAAGAACTATACGGAGAAAATCTCCTTCTTTTAACTTGTCACTAGTTGGGTACAGATGAATTGGCTGTCTATTCTTTCATCAGCATGGTTGTTCTCTACTAACAGTGAATCATTCAATTAGGGTAGCATTTTGTCACGGCTTGTGGTGAATTTATTCTAAATGTCAATTCACAGACATTGACCAACATGTGGTGTGGTAGCGTGTATGATAGAGGGTTACACATGTTAGTTAGGGGGATTAGTATCTTTTGTTCAAACTCCAGTTATGGGCTTATCATAAGTCTTTCTTTGAGAGTGAATTTGATACTAAGTTTATGTTTCCTTAGACTGTTCAAGTGGAAATAGTTCCATATTGAACAGTCTGATATATTATACCTTTTTACAAGGTAGGATAAGAGTAGACTGTTCAAGATCAACAGTTAGGTGGTAAGCGGTGTTGTCACGTATGGTGATTTCAAAGTCAGTAGTATAGAGGACTAAACGGAGAGTGTCTCCTTCTTTTAACTTGTAAATAGTCGGTTGCAGTTCAAACTGGATATCCATCCATTCATCTGCAGTAATATCCTCTACTAACAGTAAATCATTTCTATTTTGCAAATTGAGATAGCCTTTTGTCACGACTCGTTGTGCATTTGGTCTAAATGGTAATTCACATAGATTTTCCAACATGTGGTAGCGACCATTGTCAATGGTTCTAGCACTTAAAACAGCTGGATAAGGTTGTAGGTATTTCTTTTGACCATGTTCCAGTAATTGGGCAGATAAGAGCCCCTTGTTTGTGCTGGATTTGATACGAAGATTGAGCTGAGCTCGACCGTTCAAGTGAAGATCTTTGGTCACAGGAAGGTCAATGGTGATTTGATTGGCTTTCCCTTGATAGAGTTCTGTATTGAAGGATTGGTATGTCTTACCATAACGATCAAAATCCTTATCTAAGTACTGGTTTTGAATAACTTGCTCTTCTTGACCAAGTGCGAAGGTTTCTGAGCTTTCTTGATTACCGAAATCAGAAAGAATCTGCCAAGTATGAGGAGCGGTATTGTCCTGCCAGATAACGGTTGGAAGTTGAAAATCTATATCTAGCCCCAATAATTTCTTAGTCAATAAGGCATTCATGGATTCACGAAAGTCAATGGACTGCCAATTGTTCATATAAACATGGGCACCATTATGGAAAAAGAGATGCTTATTAATATAATCAGGAAGAGCATGAAACATCTGGTAAACATGAAGTGGTTTGACATTCCAATCCTGAGAACCATGAGTAAAGACAACCTCTGCTTTTACCTTATGGGCATTGAGAAGATAGTTGCGGTCATGCCAAAACTGATTGTAGTCACCAGACTTGCGATCCAGTTGCTCTTTTACTTTTTCTAAATCAGCTTGGTGAGCTTCGTTACTACGAATATAGTCGCCAGCCAAGAGATTACGAGAGTAGGTTAGTTCAGCAAGAGAGTCAAAGTCCTCCCCTGGATATCCACCTGGGCTAGTCACCAGACCGTTTTCACGATAGTAATTGTACCATGAAGAAATGCCTGCCTCGGCAATAATGACTTCTAACCCATCGACTCCTGTAGTTGCAAGACCATTGGACATGGTACCTAGATAGGAAAGTCCAGTTGTGGCAACTTTTCCATTTGACCAGTCAGCCTTGACTTGACGCAGGCGCGTGTGGTCAGTGAAGGCTCGGCAACGACCATTGAGCCAATCAATGACATTTTTATAGGCTTCGATTTGCTGGTAGTCCCCATTAGTCATGAAACCAGTGGAGTCTTTGGTACCAACACCTGAGACATAGAGATTAGCAAACCCTCGTGGAAGGAAGTAGTCGTTGAGTGTATAGCTAGCGTTGATGTGTGTCAGCTTTTCTTCAGCTTCTGACACTAGATCAGCTTGACCTTTAGGTTGGACGAGATTGAGTTGAGGTTCCTCTAGCTCGATCTTGTGAGCAGGTTTTACTTCAAGCTCACCCTCCATCTTGTATAGAGCCTTGTCACTAGCCTTATCATTTGTTCCCTGATGATAGGGACTTGCAGTCATGATAGCAGGGATTTGCCCTTCATAACGAGGACGAATAATGCTGACCTTGACTAAGTCTGGTAGCCCTTTTTGGTTAGTATCGACACGAGTCTCAACGTAAACAACTTCACGAATGACATCATGGCTAGAAAAAGTAGCTAAACTCTTGCCGTTAAAGTAGTGATAGTCATTATCCTCAGGAATAAGACCGTCACTGACAAGTTGGTCGATAAGAGTGTTCCCCTTTTTGGTGCGAGTATTGAGTAACTGATAGAAATTTTCAATCAAGTCACCATATACAATGGGAAAACCAGTCTCTTTACGAAAAACATCACTGTCTTCAAAGTCAACCAAGTAAGAAAAACCTAAGAGTTGAAAGGCTACAGTATAGAAAATATCTGCAGTCAACTCTCTGTCTGACTGACAAAAAGTCAGAAAGTCAGTGTCCTTATCTATCGAGATTGTAGATAGAGCATAGTCGGTATTGGAGTAAGTAAAAAAACTCCAACGAATGAAGTGTTCAAACTGCTTTTTTGAAGGCAGATGTGGTGTTAGATTTAGCCCTAGCTTTTCCAATTCATTTAACAATTGCGAACTAGAAAATGCTAGATAGCTGAATTGATTAAAATGCATAGTATTCTCCTTTGAAAAAACACTAAATTTATTATATCAAAAAATTGGGAAAAATGGAATAAATAAACCCTAATGAAATAAATTTCAAAATAGAGTATAGATTTACTGTTACTTATGATAATTTACAGTAAATAAAATATAAAATATAGTCATGTTTAAAGATTTACAAAGAACAAAAGAATATATATGTTTGTCTTATTATTCTTTATATGGTATAAAAATGTTTTGAATTTTTATTTAAAACATAATAATATAAAAATAGGTTAATTTTTGCAGAATCTGTTTTATACTACTGTTTAGAATTGGATAAGGATAATCAGTTTGTACTTAATGGACTGATTAAGAAATATGGGGTGTAAAATGGTATAATAGAAATATATCAAAATAGGAGAGGTGAGTTCATGATTGCACAACTTGACACCAAAACAGTTTATAGTTTTATGGGAAGTGTAGTTTCGATTGAAAAATATGTACAAATAGCTAAAAACTATGGTTATTCTCACCTTGCTATTATGGATGTGGATAATCTCTATGGAGCCTATCATTTTTTAGAAGTGACTCGAAAATATGGAATCCAACCTCTAATTGGTCTTGAAATGACCTTGATTATAGACGAGAAGGAGATCTCTTTTCGTTTTCTAGCTCTATCTACTAAGGGTTACCAAGAGTTGATGAAGTTATCCACTTTAAAAATGACGGGACGAAAAAATTGGTCTGACTTTACCAGTCACCTTGAGGATGTTGCTGTTATTGTTTCTTATTTTGATGGAATCGATCAGCTGGATTTGGGTCATGATTATTTTATTGGGGTTAGTCCCGATACTCACCAAGAAGTCTTTACCAAACCTATTCTTCCACTGTATCAGGTCAACTCTTTTGAGAAAGAAGACCTACAGGTTTTACAAATCTTGTCGGCAGTCAAGGATAATATCAGTCTGAGAGAAGTGGATGTGCATTCACAACCAGGGATTTTTTTACCTGCCTCAGATTTAGAAGCTCGGTTTAAAAATCGCTTCCCTCAGGCGCTTGCCAATCTCCAAGGTTTGATAGGGAATGTTAGCTACCAACTTGATCCAAGTTTAAAACTCCCTCGCTTTAACCCTGAAAGGCCTGCAGTAGAAGAACTTAGAGAGAGGGCTGAGCAGGGACTGATAGTCAAGGGGCTAACCTCAG
>CAUQGR010000089.1:0-4521 GCA_963517545.1 uncultured Streptococcus sp.
ACAACCTAATCTTCGGTGTTGGTTTTGCCCTTCACAATGCGGTTGAAGAAGCAGCTAAAGAACATTCTGACTTGAACTATGTCTTGATTGATGATGTAATTAAAAATCAAAAGAATGTTGCGAGCGTAACTTTCGCTGATAATGAGTCAGGTTACCTTGCAGGTGTAGCTGCAGCAAAAACAACTAAAACAAAACAAGTTGGTTTTGTAGGTGGGCAGGAGTCAGAAGTTATCTCTCGTTTTGAAGCAGGATTCAAGGCTGGTGTTGCGTCAGTAGACCCATCTATCAAAGTACAAGTTGACTATGCTGGTTCATTTGGTGATGCTGCTAAAGGTAAAACAATTGCAGCCGCACAATACGCAGCCGGTGCAGATATTGTTTACCAAGTAGCTGGTGGTACAGGTGCTGGTGTCTTTGCAGAAGCAAAATCACTCAACGAAAGCCGTCCTGAAAATGAAAAAGTTTGGGTTATCGGTGTTGACCGTGACCAAGAAGCAGAAGGTAAATACACTTCTAAAGATGGTAAAGAATCAAACTTTGTTCTTGCATCTACTTTGAAACAAGTTGGTACAACTGTAAAAGATATTTCTAACAAGGCAGAAAAAGGTGAATTCCCTGGCGGTCAAGTGATCGTTTACTCATTGAAAGATAAAGGGGTTGACTTGGCAGTAACAAACCTTTCAGAAGAAGGTAAAAAAGCTGTCGAAGATGCAAAAGCTAAAATCCTTGATGGAAGCGTAAAAGTTCCTGAAAAATAATGGATGGAAGTCATTTCTTAGGAAGCGGCCCTCGGCCGCTTTTTTAAGAGTTGAGACAAAGTCATTTTGTCTCAGTAAAGCTTGCTACTAGACAAACTAGCAAGTTTTATTGAAATAAAATAAAACTCTGAAAGGAAGAGCACATGGCACACGAAAATGTCATTGAGATGCGTGATATTACCAAGGTGTTTGGTGAATTTGTTGCCAACGACAAAATCAACCTGCACCTACGAAAAGGTGAAATTCATGCACTTTTAGGAGAAAATGGGGCTGGTAAGTCCACGCTCATGAACATGTTAGCAGGACTTCTTGAACCAACTAGTGGTGAAATCGCGGTCAACGGTCAAGTTGTCAACCTCGACTCACCATCTAAAGCAGCTAGCTTGGGAATCGGAATGGTTCACCAGCACTTTATGTTGGTAGAAGCCTTCACGGTGGCTGAAAACATTATTTTAGGAAGTGAATTGACTAAAAATGGTGTGCTAGATATCGCTGGAGCTAGCAAAGAAATCAAGGCTCTTTCTGAACGTTATGGCTTAGCTGTTGACCCTTCTGCCAAGGTGGCAGACATCTCAGTTGGAGCCCAACAACGTGTAGAAATTTTAAAAACCCTTTATCGGGGAGCTGATATTCTTATTTTTGACGAACCAACGGCTGTTTTGACTCCATCAGAAATTGAGGAGTTGATGGCTATTATGAAAAATCTTGTCAAAGAAGGAAAATCAATTATCTTGATTACCCACAAGTTGGACGAGATTCGCGCAGTTTCTGACCGCGTTACAGTTATCCGTCGTGGGAAATCAATTGAAACCGTCGAAATTGCAGGGGCTACCAATGCTGATTTGGCAGAAATGATGGTAGGACGTTCTGTTTCCTTTAAAACAGAGAAACAAGCCTCTCAACCAAAAGAAGTGGTCTTGTCAATCAAAGATTTGGTGGTCAATGAAAACCGAGGTGTCCCAGCTGTGAAAAATCTGTCCTTGGATGTTCGTGCTGGAGAGATTGTTGGTATTGCGGGGATTGATGGAAATGGTCAGTCTGAACTGATTCAAGCCATTACAGGTCTTCGCAAGGTTGAATCTGGTAGCATTGAGCTAAAAGGAGATTCAATTGTAGGCTTGCACCCACGACAAATTACAGAACTAAGTGTTGGGCACGTTCCAGAAGACCGTCACCGTGATGGTTTGATTTTGGAAATGATGATTTCTGAAAATATTGCCCTTCAAACCTACTACAAAGAACCACATAGTAAAAATGGAATTTTGAACTATTCAAATATTACTTCTTATGCTAAAAAGCTAATGGAAGAGTTTGATGTTCGTGCTGCCAGTGAATTTGTTCCTGCAGCTGCACTCTCAGGAGGAAATCAACAAAAAGCAATTATTGCTCGTGAAATTGATCGAGATCCTGATCTCCTTATCGTCAGCCAGCCAACTCGTGGGTTGGATGTCGGTGCCATTGAATATATCCACAAACGCTTGATTGAAGAGCGTGATAATGGTAAGGCTGTCCTTGTTGTCAGCTTTGAATTGGATGAGATTTTAAACGTCTCAGACCGTATTGCCGTTATACACGATGGTAAGATTCAAGGTATTGTATCACCAGAAACAACCAATAAACAAGAACTTGGTGTCTTGATGGCTGGTGGAAACTTGGGAAAGGAGAAGAGTGATGTCTAAAAAATTACAACAAATTTCGGTTCCCTTGATTTCTGTCTTCCTAGGAATTTTACTTGGAGCCATTGTCATGTGGATCTTCGGTTATGATGCTATTTGGGGCTACGAAGAATTGTTCTATACAGCCTTTGGTAGTCTACGCGGGATTGGGGAAATCTTCCGTGCTATGGGACCTTTGGTCTTGATTGGTCTTGGCTTTGCTGTTGCCAGTCGTGCTGGTTTCTTTAACGTCGGACTTCCTGGTCAGGCTTTGGCTGGTTGGATTCTCAGTGGTTGGTTTGCCTTGTCGCATCCAGATATGCCGCGTCCGTTGATGATTTTAGCGACTATCGTGATTGCCTTGATTGCTGGTGGAATTGTCGGAGCCATTCCGGGTATTCTTAGAGCTTATCTAGGGACATCAGAGGTTATCGTAACCATCATGATGAACTACATTGTCTTGTATGTAGGAAATGCCTTTATCCATGCCTTTCCTAAAGACTTCATGCAAAGTACAGATTCGACCATTCGTGTTGGGGCTAATGCAACCTATCAGACACCTTGGTTGGCTGAGTTGACTGGTAACTCACGGATGAATATTGGTATTTTCTTTGCTATCATTGCCGTTGCAGTCATTTGGTTCATGCTCAAGAAAACAACTCTTGGTTTTGAAATCCGTGCGGTTGGTCTTAATCCTCACGCATCAGAATACGCTGGTATTTCTGCCAAACGGACGATTATCCTCTCAATGATTATCTCAGGTGCCTTGGCTGGTCTTGGTGGAGCTGTTGAAGGTCTGGGAACCTTCCAGAACGTCTATGTTCAAGGGGCGTCATTGGCTGTTGGATTTAACGGAATGGCGGTTAGTCTGCTTGCAGCCAACTCACCAATTGGTATTCTCTTTGCAGCCTTCCTATTTGGTGTTCTCCAAGTTGGAGCTCCTGGTATGAATGCGGCGCAGGTACCATCTGAGCTTGTCAGCATTGTAACAGCGTCTATTATCTTCTTTGTCAGTGTTCATTATCTTATCGAACGCTTTGTCAAACCGAAAAAACAAGTTAAAGGAGGTAAGTAAAGATGTCTATTACAACCTTGCTCACCCTCTTGGTGTCTTCTATGCTGATTTACTCAGCACCCCTCATCTTTACAAGTATCGGTGGTGTTTTCTCTGAACGTGGTGGTGTGGTAAATGTCGGCCTTGAAGGAATTATGGTTATGGGTGCCTTTTCTGGAGTTGTCTTTAACCTTGAATTTGCAGAACAATTTGGAGCAGCAACTCCATGGCTATCCTTGCTTGTAGCAGGATTGGTTGGTGGTCTCTTCTCTATCATCCACGCAGCAGCGACGGTTCATTTCCGTGCAGACCATGTTGTCAGCGGTACAGTATTGAACTTGATGGCGCCAGCCTTGGCTGTTTTCTTAGTGAAAGTACTTTATAATAAAGGTCAAACCGACAACCTAAGTCAGACTTTTGGACGCTTTGACTTCCCAGTCTTGGCAAATATCCCAGTGATTGGTGATATCTTCTTCAAGTCAACAAGTCTGCTAGGTTATATCGCGATTGCCTTCTCATTCCTTGCTTGGTTTATCCTCTTCAAGACCCGCTTTGGTCTTCGTCTCCGCTCTGTCGGTGAACACCCTCAAGCAGCGGACACATTGGGAATCAATGTCTACAAGATGAGATATTTAGGGGTTATCATTTCAGGTTTCTTAGGTGGAATTGGCGGAGCGATTTATGCTCAATCGATTTCAGTTAACTTCTCAGTGACAACTATTGTTGGACCTGGATTTATCGCCCTTGCTGCGATGATCTTCGGAAAATGGAATCCAATCGGAGCCATGCTATCTAGTCTCTTCTTTGGACTTTCACAAAGTTTGGCTGTTATCGGATCTCAATTGCCATTCCTACAAGGAGTTCCTGCGGTTTACCTTCAAATCGCACCTTATGTTTTGACAATTCTTGTCTTGGCAGCCTTCTTTGGAAAAGCAGTCGCACCAAAAGCAGATGGTATCAACTATATCAAATCAAAATAAGCATACAAAAAAACGTCAGTGAACTGCACCCCAAAAGTTAGACAGAAAAAAATCTAACTTTTGGGGTGTTTTTA
>CAUQGR010000090.1:0-4439 GCA_963517545.1 uncultured Streptococcus sp.
ACTGCTCCCGTGAGGCTTTGTTGGAAAAAATGGCAGAGCTTCTACCTGAAAAACGCTTAACCCATTGCATGGGTGTGGAGCGTGCAGCCATAGAACTGGCTCAGCGCTTTGAAGTCGATGCCGAGAAAGCAGGTCTTGCAGGCCTTCTTCATGACTATGCTAAAAAGCTGTCAGATCAGGAATTTTTAGACTTGATTGACCGTTATCAGCTAGACCCTGGCCTCAAAAACTGGGGCAATAATGTCTGGCATGGTATGGTTGGCATCTACAAGATTCAAGAAGATTTGAATTTGCATGATCCAGAAATCCTACGAGCTATTGAAATCCATACAGTCGGTGCTGGTCAGATGACAGACCTAGATAAGGTTATCTATGTCGCAGACTATATCGAGCATAATCGAGCCTTTCCTGGAGTGGATGTAGCGCGTGAGATTGCAAGTATATCGCTTAATAAGGCGGTGGCCTACGAAACAGCTCGTACCGTGGAGCATCTAGCTCATCAGGGATTCCCCATCTATCCCCAAACCCTTGAAACCTATAACGCCTTTGTGCACTATTTGAAAGAGGACTAAATGAACGAAAAAGAATTACTAGAACTAGTCGTGAAAGCGGCTGATGAGAAACGTGCGGAGGATATCCTCGCACTTGATGTACAAGATTTGACTAGCGTGACGGATTACTTTGTTATTACTAGTTCAATGAATAGCCGTCAGTTGGATGCTATCGCTGACAATATCCGTGAAAAAGTAGCGGAAGCTGGTTTTAAAGGCAGCCATATCGAAGGCGATGCAGCTGGAGGCTGGGTCTTGCTGGACCTTGGTGCTGTCGTAGTGCATGTCTTTTCAGAAGAAATGCGTGCCCACTATAACCTAGAAAAACTATGGCATGAGGCGGATTCAGTAGATTTATCTGAAACTCTTGCTTAGAAGATGAACTCAGTTGTAGTCAACTGGGTTTCTTTGCTTATTTTAGAAAAATTGATAGAAAGGTAAAAGGCGAGTGGTGTTTGCCATGGAGGCTCTTGGTATCATGATTATGGCAACTTATGAAACCTTTGCGGCTGTTTACGATGCTGTGATGGACGATAGTTTATATGACAAATGGACGGATTTTTCTCTGCGTCACTTGCCTAAAAACAAGGAGAGAAAGAAACTCTTGGAGCTGGCTTGTGGGACAGGAATTCAATCTGTGCGCTTCTCTCAGGCTGGTTTTGATGTGACTGGACTTGACTTGAGTGGGGATATGTTGAAGATTGCTGAGAAGAGAGCTTCTTCAGCCAAACAAAAGATTGACTTTATTGAAGGCAATATGCTGGATTTGTCCAAGGCAGGTCAATATGATTTTGTCACTTGTTATTCGGACTCAATCTGCTATATGCAGGATGAGGTGGAAGTAGGGGATGTTTTTAAGGAAGTGTATAATGCTCTTAATGAAGATGGAGTTTTCATCTTTGATGTGCATTCCACCTACCAGACAGATGAAGTTTTTCCAGGCTATTCTTACCATGAAAATGCGGAAGAGTTCGCCATGCTCTGGGATACCTACGAGGACGCGGCGCCTCACTCTATCGTTCATGAGTTGACTTTCTTTGTCAAGGAGGCTGACGGTTCCTTTAGTCGCCACGATGAAGTGCATGAGGAGCGGACCTATGAGGTCTTGACCTATGATATCTTGCTGGAACAGGCTGGTTTCAAGTCTTTCAAACTCTATTCGGACTTTGAGGACAAGGAGCCAACAGAAACCAGTACCCGTTGGTTTTTTGTCGCGCAGAAGTAGGAGAACGTCATGACCATCACAGGTATTATAGCTGAGTTCAATCCCTTTCATAATGGGCATAAATACCTGCTGGATCAGGCAGAGGGACTGAAAATCGTTGCCATGTCTGGTAATTTTATGCAGCGAGGAGAGCCTGCTATCGTTGACAAGTGGATACGGGCCCAGATGGCGCTGGAAAATGGCGCAGACTTGGTAGTGGAATTGCCTTTTTTAGTCAGTGTTCAGGCGGCGGATTTCTTCGGCCAAGGAGCTGTGGATATCTTGGCTAGGTTGGGCATTGATAGCCTCGCTTTTGGGACGGAGGAAGTTCTAGATTACCAGAAAATCGCTGACTTATACACAGAGCAGGGGGCTGAGATGGAGAAATTTGTGGAAAATCTGCCTGATTCTCTTTCCTATCCCCAGAAAACTCAGGTCATGTGGAAGGAATTTGCTGGTCTTGATTTTTCAGGCAATACGCCCAATCATGTCCTTGCTCTTGCCTATGCTAAGGCGGTTGCTGGACGAAACATCAAGCTGCATCCAATTCAACGTCAGGGGGCAGGTTACCATTCTGTGGACAAGGATGTGGATTTTGCCTCAGCGACGGCCCTCCGTCAGCATCAATCAGACAAAAATTTCTTAGAACGCTTTATGCCTTCTATTGCCCTATTTGAGCAGGCCAGTAAGGTGAGTTGGGAAGACTATTTTCCCTTGCTCCGCTATCAAATCTTGTCCAATCCAGACTTAACCACTATCTATCAGCTCAATCAAGAAATGGCAGTACGCATCAAGGATGCCATCAAGACAGCCCAGTCTGTGGAAGACTTGGTTGAGGCGGTTGCGACCAAACGTTACACCAAGGCGCGTGTCAGACGCCTATTGACCTATATCTTGGTGCAGGCTAGAGAAGGTGACTTGCCAGAAGCCATTCATGTCCTTGGATTTACTGAAAAAGGCAGGCAACAGCTCAATTCTTTGAAAGGTCAGGTCAGTCTAGTCAGCCGAATTGGCAAGGAACCTTGGGATGCCATGACTCAAAAGTCAGACCAGATTTACCAACTGGGAAATCCAAGTATAGCAGAGCAGAATTTTGGAAGAGTGCCGATAAGAATAGAAACAAACTAAGTCTACTGAAAGGTGGACTTTTTCTCAAGTCTCTACTAAACTACTATTTCTAAATAATAATTTTATTTTAGCAAATGCGTTCCAAATTCCCCAAAACATATTCTATTTTAGGTTTGTGAAAATCACTTTTTTATGGTAGAATGTAAAAGAATGTATGTCATTCGGAATAACAATAAAATGAGGTAAAAACATGGAAATCATGTCGCTTGCGATTGCTGTTTTTGCCGTCATCATTGGTTTAGTCATTGGATATGTCAGCATCTCAGCTAAGATGAAATCATCTCAGGAAGCTGCGGAGTTGATGCTTTTAAATGCTGAACAAGAAGCAACTAATTTACGTGGACAAGCTGAGCGTGAAGCGGATTTACTTGTTAATGAAGCTAAACGTGAAAGCAAGTCTCTTAAAAAAGAAGCACTATTGGAGGCCAAAGAAGAAGCCAGAAAATACCGTGAAGAAGTGGACGCTGAATTCAAATCAGAACGTCAAGAACTCAAACAAATCGAAAGTCGTTTGACCGAGAGAGCTACTAGCCTCGACCGTAAGGACGACAATTTGACGAGTAAAGAACAAACACTTGAACAAAAAGAACAAAGTATTTCTGATAGAGCGAAAAACCTTGATGCGCGTGAAGAGCAATTAGAGGAAGTCGAAAGACAAAAAGAAGCAGAACTAGAGCGTATTGGTGCCCTGTCTCAGGCAGAAGCACGAGATATTATCTTGGCACAGACAGAGGAAAACTTGACCAAGGAGATTGCCAGCCGCATTCGCGAAGCTGAGCAAGAGGTCAAGGAACGTTCTGACAAAATGGCCAAGGACATCCTGGTTCAAGCTATGCAACGTATCGCTGGTGAATATGTAGCGGAGTCAACAAACTCAACAGTTCATCTGCCAGATGATACTATGAAGGGACGCATTATTGGTCGTGAAGGTCGTAACATTCGTACCTTTGAAAGTTTGACAGGGGTCGATGTGATTATCGACGATACACCAGAAGTAGTGACCTTGTCAGGATTTGACCCGATTCGTCGTGAGATTGCCCGTATGACTATGGAAATGTTGCTCAAGGATGGTCGTATCCACCCAGCTCGTATCGAAGAGTTGGTTGAGAAAAACCGTCAAGAGATTGACAATAAGATCCGTGAATACGGTGAGGCAGCAGCCTATGAGATTGGTGCGCCCAACCTTCATCCAGACTTGATGAAGATTATGGGACGTTTGCAGTTCCGTACTTCTTATGGACAAAATGTCTTGCGTCATTCGATTGAGGTTGCTAAGTTGGCTGGTATTATGGCCAGCGAGCTTGGTGAAAATGCGGCTCTTGCCCGTCGTGCTGGTTTCCTTCACGATATTGGGAAAGCCATTGACCGCGAGGTTGAAGGTAGCCACGTTGAAATCGGTATGGAATTGGCACGTAAGTACAAGGAACATCCAGTTGTGGTCAATACGATTGCTAGCCACCACGGCGATGTTGAAGCTGAAAGCGTGATTGCAGTGATCGTCGCTGCGGCAGATGCCTTGAGTGCAGCCCGTCCAGGTGCTCGTAGTGAGTCTCTTG
>CAUQGR010000091.1:0-4178 GCA_963517545.1 uncultured Streptococcus sp.
TAACGGAATTTCTCCTATTCTATTTTAAAGGATAAAAGTAAATCTAACAAGTGTTTAGATGAAATTTTCCTAAGAAAAGGCAACTTTCTTTAAAAATAGTGAGTAAATTTACTTTCCAAGAGTGGGTTTATGGAATTATGTCCAAATTTTACTGATTATTATCCTAGTTATAGTTTTTATGTTAATTAGATTGACATCGCTTTCATATAGGATAAAATGAAGATGATCCTGTTCTGATGGTTGTCATGAGAACAGTTACTTTTTGCAAAAAAGTAAAGCGCTTACTTTTAACTTTTATTTTAATAGGAGGAAAAGATGAAAGATCTATTCTATGAAAAACGTTGCCGTTACAGCATTCGTAAGTTGTCAATCGGGGCTTGTTCCTTGATGATCGGTTCAGCTTTGTTTACGAGTCCAGTCCTCGCCGAACAGCTCTCAGTCTCTGACACAGCAGTAAATACGAGCGCTCAAGCGACAAGTACTAATGAGACAACTAATCCAGATACTGCAGCTATCGAAAAACAATTATCGGAAGCAGAGAACAAAGTAGCTGAGCAACCAATTTCAGAAAACACTCCAGCAATAACGGATTTGGTTAATGAAAAAGAAGAAGCGAAGCCTGCTCCGACGGATAAAGCTGAAAAACCTGCTCAACCAACTGACAAAGAAGGAGTCAAGCCTGAGGAAGCGCCCCAAGTAGTTGAGAAGAAAGCAGATAAACCAATTCTAGCAGACGTTCCTAAAAATGAAGAAAAGAGTCTCAGACCAAAAGAAATCAAATTTAATTCTTGGGAGGATTTGTTGAAATGGGAACCGGGTACGCGTGAGGATGATCCCATCAATCGTTCTTCTGTTGAACTTGCTAAGCGCCATAGAGGCCAGTTGGTAAATGAAAAAGCAAGTAGAAGAGCCAAGGTTCAGGCGCTAGCAAATACCAACTCAAAGGCTAAAGACCACGCTTCTGTTGGTGGAGAAGAATTCAAGGCCTACGCCTTTGACTACTGGCAATACTTGGATTCAATGGTCTTCTGGGAAGGTCTAGTCCCAACTCCAGATGTCATTGATGCAGGACATCGTAACGGAGTTCCCGTTTATGGAACACTTTTCTTCAACTGGTCCAACAGTATTGCCGACCAAGAAAAATTCGCTGAAGCTTTGAAGCAAGATGAGGATGGAACCTTCCCTATTGCCCGAAAACTTGTCGACCTTGCTAAGTATTATGGCTATGATGGCTATTTCATCAACCAAGAAACAACTGGGGATTTGGTTGAACCTCTTGGAGAAAAGATGCGCCAGTTTATGCTCTATACAAAAGAATATGCGGCAAAAGTCAACCATCCAATCAAGTATGCTTGGTACGATGCCATGACCTATAAATATGGTCGTTACCACGAAGATGGTCTAGGTGATTACAACTACCAGTTCATGCAAAAAGAAGGTGACAAGGTCCCTGCGGATCAATTATTTGCCAATTTCAACTGGAATAAGGAAAAGAATGACCACTCTGTAGAAATGGCAAAATGGCTGGAACGTAGCCAATACGATGTCTTTGCAGGATTGGAATTGCAACAAGGTGGTTCTTATAAGACAAAAGTTAAATGGGATGCCCTCTTAGATGAAAAAGGCAAGTTACGTTTGTCACTTGGACTCTTTGCACCAGATACAATTACCAGTCTAGGAAAAACAGGTGAAGATTACCATAAAAACGAAGATATCTTCTTCACAGGTTACCAAGGAGATCCGACAACTCAAAAACCAGCGGACAAAGAGTGGTATGGGATTGCTAATTTAGTTGCAGACCGCACACCAGCAGTAGGCCGGACCTTCACTACCTCCTTTAATACAGGCCATGGTAGAAAGTGGTTTGTAGACGGAAAAGTTTCTAAGGATTCTGAGTGGAACTACCGTTCGGTTTCAGGTATCTTGCCAACATGGCGCTGGTGGCAAACTTCAACAGGGGAAAAACTTCGTGCAGAATATGATTTTACAGATGCCTACAATGGCGGAAATTCCCTTAAATTCTCTGGTGATGTAGCTGGTAAGACGGACCAGGATGTGAATTTGTATTCTACTAAGTTAGAAGTAACTGAGAAAACCAAACTTCGTGTTGCCCACAAGGGAGGAAAAGGCTCGAAAGTTTTTATGGTCTTTTCTACAACTCCAGACTACAAATTTGATGATGCAGATGCATGGAAAGAGCTAACCCTTTCTGACAACTGGACAAATGAAGAATTTGATCTCAGCTCACTAGCAGGTAAAACCATCTATGCAGTCAAACTCTTCTTCGAGCATGAAGGAGCTGTAAAAGATTATCAGTTTAACCTAGGTCAATTAACAATTTCAGACAATCACCAAGCACCACAAGCGCCTACAGGCCTTTCTGTGGTGAAACAATCTCTTAAAAATGCCCAAGAAGCTGAAGCAGTGGTCCAGTTTGCGGGTAATCAAGATGCGGATTTCTATGAAGTCTACGAAAAAGACGGTGACAACTGGCGTTTGTTGACAGGTTCATCTGCTTCAACCATCTACTTGCCAAAAGTTAGCCGCTCTGCTAATGCGACTGGTACGACTCAAGAATTGAAAGTCGTTGCAGTTGGTAAAAATGGCCTTCGTTCAGAAGCTGCGACGACATCCTTTAACTGGGGCATGACTGTTCAGGATACGACTCTCCCAAGACCTTTGGCTGAAAATATTGTTCCAGGGGCAACGGTTATCGGTAGCACTTTCCCGAATACCGAAGGTGGAGAAGGTATTGAAGGTATGTTGAACGGTACCATTACCAGTCTTTCAGACAAGTGGTCTTCAGGACAATTGAGCGGTAGTGTCGATATTCGTTTGACTCAACCACGTCGTGTTGTCAGATGGGTGATGGATCATGCGGGAGCTGGTGGGGAGTCTGTTAACGATGGTCTGATGAACACCAAGGATTTTGATCTTTACTACAAGGATACAGATGGCGAGTGGAAACTAGCTAAGGAAGTTCGTGGCAATAAAGCCCACGTTACAGATATCACTCTTGACAAACCAATCACCGCCCAAGACTGGCGTTTGCATGTCATTACATCTGATAACGGAACACCTTGGAAGGCCATTCGTATCTACAACTGGAAGATGTACGAAGCCTTGGACACAGAAAGTCAAAATATTCCAATGGCTAAGGTAGCTGCTCGTTCACTTGGAAACCACCAAGTTCAACTAGGCTTCTCTGATGTTCCGGCAGGCGCAACCATCACCGTTTACGACAAGGCTGATTCACAAACACCAATTGCAACCTTGAAGACTGAAACTGGTGGTGACTTGGCAACAGCTCCATTGGGCTTTGATAAGCAACCAACTCTCCTCTACTATCGTACCCAACTACCTGGCAAAGAAATCAGTAACACCTTGGCTGTAGCGATTCCACAGGATGAGAGAAAAATTGCTGCAGTTAGCCTTGAAAAAGGACCTAAGAAGACAGTTTATAAAGAAGGAGAAAAACTGGACCTCAGAGGCGGAACACTCCGTGTTCAATACGAAGGGGGACAAGCCGACGAGCTGATTAACCTTACTCACTCAGGTGTGACGGTATCTGGATACGACGCTCATCAAAAAGGGGAACAAAATCTAACACTGCAATACCTTGGTTTACCAGTATCAGGTGATCTTAAAGTCCAAGTGACAGGACAAGATGAAGGAAAACCAAAAGAAGTAGCGGGCTTGTATATTACTAAGAAACCAAAAACAGACTATCTAGTAGGAGATCAACTGGATCTCTCTGAAGGTCGCTTTGGTGTTCTCTATGATGATGAGACAGAAGAGACTCACAGTTTTACTGATGAAGGTGTTGAAATCACGGGCTACGATGCTCAGAAGACTGGACGCCAGACCTTAACCCTGCATTACAAGGGGCACACAGCTGAGTTTGATGTCTTGGTTTCTCCAAAGGCTGCAGTTAATGATGAATACCTCAAACAAGAAATCACTGCTGTCCAAGGTCGCCAATCAACCCTTGCCTATACTTTCTCAAGTGAGAACAAACAAGCTGTACTAGTAGAGAAACTCAATGCAGCGAAAGCTGTTGCAGAAAACCATGATGCCAGTCAAGAAGAAGTCAACAAAGCCTTGAATGAATTGAAACAAGCTGGAGCGGACTTGGATGGAAATCAACGTTATCAAACTGCTAGAGAAGAATTGGAAGG
>CAUQGR010000092.1:0-3871 GCA_963517545.1 uncultured Streptococcus sp.
AGAACACTCTTAACACCTGCATAAAAGTTACTATGATTTCTCAGGATATTTTCCAGACTCTGAGCTCTGGCCTGCTTGTTTTTGAGATTATCCAGACGGTCAAAGAGTTGACTTTGTTGAGCTTGATAGGAAGTTTTCTGTTCCTCTTGCTCCTTGGAACAGACCTGGTAATCTGCCAATAATTTCTGAACTTGCTCCTTGGCTGTTTCAAGCTCAGCATTTTGCTGCCTAGCCTTCTCTCTAGCTGTAGCCAGTTGTTCTTTCAGCTTTTCTAGTTGATCTGCTTGCTTTTGAGAAAGCTGACGGCTATTTTCCAACTCATTCTCGATGCGGGTCAGTTGATTTGAGACATCCGCTTCTTCTTGTAGAAGGGCCACAAAGCGTTCACGCAAAAGCTCAATCATCTGATCAGGATCATCTGAAAAAGCTAGCAATTCAGCTTCTAAACGATTAAGTTTTTGATTATTTTGGACTAGATTTTCTTCTAAGAGAGCTAAAGAACTTTCTTTATCAGATTTTTCTTTGCTGAGTGAACTTTTCTTCTCCTCCAAAGCAGCCAAACGGGCTTGTGCTTCCTGTTGATTCAGGGCTACTTGCTCAGATTCCAGTTTCGATAGGGCTAATTTTCTCTCTAAATCACTAATCAGACTGGTCAAATCCATCAAACTGCCTTGGTCTTTGGCCATTTCAGCCTGTAAATCTTGGCGTTGCTTTTTAAGAGTTTGATTTTCCTCTTCTAATTTTTCACGCTTTTGGTAATAGCTTGTCAAGAGTTCCTGAACCTGAGCCAACTCTTCTTCTGTAGACTCTAGTTCAGCCTTATTTTCCTTGATTTGAGCAACCAAAACATCTAAATAAATAGCCTTGCGTTGACCTTCCAAGTCTAGAAACTTACGAGCATTTTCAACTTGCTTCTCAAGAGGTTTGATTTGATTATCCAACTCGTAGATAATATCTTCTAGACGATCCAGATTATCCTGAGTTTGTTGCAGTTTGCTCTCAGTTTCTTTTCTGCGAGTCTTGTATTTCAAAACCCCTGCAGCTTCTTCGAAAATAGCTCGGCGTTCTTCAGGCTTGGAGTTAAAAATCTCCTCAACCTTCCCTTGGGAAATGATAGAGAAGGAATCTCGACCCAAACCTGTATCCAAGAAAAGGTCATGAATATCACGCAGACGGACTTTCTTGCCGTCAATCTTGTATTCGCTATCTCCACTACGATAGATATGACGTTCTACCCTGATTTCTTGACCAGCATCCTTGATAAATCCGTCATGATTATCCAAAGTCACAACTACAGAAGCATAATTGAGCGGTTTGCGACTTTCAGTTCCAGCAAAGATGACATCTGGCATCTTACCCCCACGGAGACTCTTAACACTTGACTCCCCCAAGGCCCAACGCAGACTTTCTGTAATATTGGACTTTCCAGATCCATTGGGTCCAACAACTGCCGTCACACCTTGGTCAAATACGACCTTGGTCTTATCAGCAAAAGACTTGAATCCCTGAATTTCGATTTCCTTTAAATACATGAATCCAGCCCTTTCTCAACAGCATTTTTGGCAGCTTCCTGCTCTGCTAATTTCTTAGAACGACCTTGACCTTGACCAATGCTCTTACCTTCTACAAGAACTTCTACATCAAAGACCTTATCGTGGGCAGGACCTGTTTCAGAAATCACCTGATAACGAATAGCCACATCCCCATTGACCTGAAGTAACTCTTGGAGATGGGTTTTGTAGTCTGTAATCATCTCAAACTCTCCTGCTTCAACCTTAGGAATCATGACTTGATAGATAAATTCCTTAACCTTGGCCACATCCTTGTCCAAAAGGAGGGCACCAAGAAAGGCTTCAAAGGCATCACCAAGAATGGTGTCACGATTGCGACCACCAGACTTTTCTTCCCCCTTACCCAGCTTGATAAACTGATCAAACTGGCAATCACGCGCAAAACCAGCCAAACTCTCCTCGCGAACAATCATGGCACGGAGTTTAGACAAGTCACCCTCAGGCTTTTTAGGATATTTTTTATACAGATATTCTGAAATCAATAACTGTAGAACAGCGTCTCCTAAAAATTCCAAGCGTTCATTGTGTGAAATTTTTAAGAGGCGGTGCTCATTGGCATAACTCGTATGAGTAAAGGCAGTTTCCAGTAACTTTTTGTCTGCAAATTCGATTGCAAAATGGTTCTTTAGTACAGTTTGTAATTCTTTCATACCAACCTCTTTCTAACTGATAACAGTCCTTTTTATTATATCAAAAAAAGCCCCCTGAGTCACTCTAAAACGGGACTGGAAAGCATTTGGGTATTCTTTAAAATGAGATTTTCAGTTTTTGGGTTAAACTTGGGGCGGTATAAAGCAAAAAAGCCCTATTAAAGGCTTTCTTAGGATGTTTACATCCACCCTGAGGGAATCGAACCCCCATCTCAAGAACCGGAATCTTACGTGATATCCATTACACTAAGGGTGGAAACTTGTTTTATTATAACAGAAATTTGCTCTAATAACAAGTTTTTTTCTAGACAGATAGCCCGTCTTAGTGGGAAGCATCCCCATTCCAGATTGAGTTTTTCACGATAACATAATCAACGTGTTTAAGGTCAGCAACCTGACGTCCACCTGCATAAGAAATAGCACTTTGAAGGTCTTGTTCCATCTCAGTTAAAGTGTCTTGCAGATGACCTTTTGCAGGAAGTAAGATACGTTTTCCTTCCACATTTTTATAAGCTCCTTTTTGGTATTGGGAAGCTGAACCGTAGTATTCTTTGAACTGTTCACCATCGACTTCAATCGTTTTCCCTGGACTTTCAATATGTCCTGCAAAGAGGGAACCAATCATGACCATGCTGGCACCGAAACGGATAGACTTGGCAATATCACCGTGAGTACGAATTCCACCATCAGCGATAATCGGTTTACGTGCAGCCTTGGCACACCAGCGTAGAGCAGCCAACTGCCAACCACCTGTACCAAAACCAGTCTTAACCTTGGTAATACAAACCTTACCTGGACCGATTCCGACCTTAGTAGCATCCGCACCAGCATTTTCCAATTCACGCACAGCTTCTGGTGTTCCTACATTTCCAGCAATAACAAAAGTATCTGGCAATTCTTTCTTGATGTGTTGAATCATAGAAATCACGCTATCCGCATGACCGTGGGCAATGTCAATCGTGATGTACTCAGGAGCATCAGCCTTGAGCTGGCTAACGAAATCATACTCATAGTCCTTAACACCAACAGAGATAGAAGCAATAAGCCCTTGCTCATGCATACGCTTAATAAAAGGAATACGTCCTGCCTCATCAAAACGATGCATAATGTAGAAATAACCACCTTTAGCCAGTTGCTCTGCTACATTTTCATCCAAAATCGTCTGCATATTAGCTGGCACAACAGGTAGTTTAAAGGTGTGATTTCCTAGAGTGACACTTGTGTCCGCTTCTGCACGGCTTTTAATCACACATTTATTTGGAATCAATTGAATATCTTCGTAATCAAAAATTGGAAATTCATTTAACATATCGATGTCTCGTTTCTTTTGTAATGACCTACCTATGCTCTCGCATCACTACGCCTTTTACGACGTTTCCTTAATTCATTATAAACTAAAGTACAGTTTTTGTCAAATATTTTTATAAATAAAAACATATCGTTCGGATTTTACTTGTGTAAATAATAAAAGAAAGAGGGGAAATTATTTTCTCCCCAGTTCTTCTACATTCTAATAATACTCTCCCTGACGGTAGTCCCATGAGTTAAAGGTGTCTGACAGGTGCATCATGATCTTATCAATGTCAAGTCCTTTACGGATTACAACTGGAGCTGGTGAAGTTGAGCGTGCTCCTCCTTGTTCTGGGATGA
>CAUQGR010000093.1:0-3347 GCA_963517545.1 uncultured Streptococcus sp.
CTTAATTCGATTTAGTTCCCAGAAGAACAATTATTTAAGTCAGACACTAAAAGAACCTTGCTTTGCAAGGTTCTTTTTTTTTATATTGAACTAAAATTGAAGAATTGTTTACATAAAAAAGCTCTATACACTAGATGTGCATAGAGCAATTGGGCTTTATTTGATATAGAGTTCTTGATTTTTTAGTATAATTTCACGGACACTTGCGAATTTCTTGAGTTTTTTAAGCTTTTCTGGATGAGTGACGAGAGTGATAACATAACCTTCCTTGCCCATACGGCCAGTACGGCCAGCACGGTGTGTGTAGGTTTCGCTATCTCTCGGGACATCAAAGTTTACGACGCATTCTAGGCTATCGATATCAATTCCACGAGCCAAAAGGTCAGTTGCAAGGAGTAGGGTTAGTTGCTTATCTTTAAACTTTTCTAAGATGACTTTTCTAAATTTGACATTGACATCACTAGCTAGAGAAACAGCCAAGATATCACGATACTGCAATTTTTCTTCTGCACTTCCAAGGTCTGATAGGCTGTTAAAGAAGACCAGACCACGGAAATCCTCAACATGAGCCAGTTTTCGTAACATATCCACTCGGTGACGTTGGTCTACCTGTATGTAGAAATGCTGGATATTGTCCAGTTTTTGATCAGAGAGATTAATAGTGCGTGTATTCGGCACAATCTTTTCTTGGTCAAACTTGGCCGTCGCACTCATGTAGATGAGTTGGTGGTCACGCGGTGCGTAGTGAGTAATTTTCTCGACAAAGTGTATCTGAGAATCATCGAGCAATTGGTCAAATTCATCCAGGATGATGGTTTCCACATTCATCATCTTGATTTTTTTCAATTTAATTAGTTCAAAGATACGGCCAGGAGTTCCAATCAGAATTTCTGGTCCTTTTTTGAGTCGTTCAATTTGACGTTTTTGACTTGAACCTGATAGAAAGAGTTGGGCTGTCAAGCCGATAGCTTCAGCCCACGTTTTACATACATCAAAAATCTGTCCAGCAAGCTCTGTATTTGGTGCTAGAATCAAGAGTTGTTGGGCCATTTTCTTTTGTAGTCTGAGAAGACTTGGTAGGAGGTAAGCTAGGGTCTTACCAGTTCCTGTTGGGCTCACTCCTAGGAGGTTTTCTCCAGCAAGAAGGGGCTCAAATAGTTGAGTTTGAATGGGGGTGAATTCTTGGAAACCGAGTTGGTCACTCAGTTCTTGCCATTCAGTCGGTAGTTTGGTTTTCATTTTTCTGCCTCAAATCTAATGCCAGCAGTCTGGCGCATGGTGTATAGTAGCTCATGAACTGAACTTGCATCTTCCAGCCAAGTTTGGTAGAGATTCAGATCTGGTTGCTGGATCATGTGTGCAAATGCAGCGACTTCCTCAGTCATCGTATGAGGAGCCTGTTGGATAGGGAGTTGGACTTGATTGCCTTGATGGTCGGTAAAAATAGCTGAGCTGACATGTTCGATGGTGTTGAGGGTCAAGGTACCATCTGTCGTATAAATCTCGCAAGGAAGATTGGAAGTGATGTTTTTCCCAGCCTTAATATGAACTTGATAGTCAGGGTAGAAGAGAATTCCGTCTCCATTTAAGTCAATACTATTGTCCAGCTGTTGAGCCTGATAGGTTGCATCTTGAGTTTTTCCAAAGAGACGAACGGCAGCGTAGAGGGGATAAATCCCTAAATCCATAAGCGCTCCACCAGCAAAACGGTCTGAGAAGACATTTGGTGTCTCCCCAGTCAATAAGTTAGACATTTTGGAAGAATACTTGGCATAGTTGAAATCTGCTCCCAAAATTTGTTTGTCTGCTAAAAAGTTTTTGATGATAGTAAAAGCTTTTTCATGGTAATTGCGAGCTGCTTCGAATATAAAACAGTGATTTTTCTCAGCTGTATGTCTCAAATCTAGCCATTCTTGTGGCTGAGTGACAGCTGGCTTTTCAAGAATGACATGTTTACCTGCAGACAATGCAGCTTTTGCCTGAGCAAAATGCAAGGAGTTTGGGCTAGCAATATAGACCACATCAAAGGAGCTCTTGAAGAAGTCCTCTACTTGATCAAAGAGTTGGATATTCTGATAGCGAGAAGCAAAGGTTGCTGCAGTTTCTAACTTTCTAGAATAGACTGCGATCAGTTGGTATTTTCCACTGGTATGGGCTGTTTCTATGAAGTGGTGGCTGATAGCACCTGTTCCGATGACACCTAATTTAAGCATAGATACTCCTTTTCCGATTTTAAATCCTTCTTTCATTATAACATAGATAGACGGGACTATCCAACAGAGGAGAAAAATTGGTAACTTCTAAAACTAACTTCCAGTTTCCCACAACCTAGCTTTTAGTATGATAAAAACGCGTGACATCAGTGGAAATCCGTCTTAGACTAACTTCCACTGGTTTTCTTTTTCTTGATATATAAGGGTTCAAAAGAGAAAAGACTCAGAAAAAAGTGCACGACAAATAGCCCTAAAACAGAGTCGTCTTAGAGTAACTTCCAGTTTTGGGAGAGAGGTGGAAGTTACTTTGAGAAGTTACGCAGGGGAAAAATTTCAAATAAGCTACTAGGACTTTCCCAAAGAAAGTGGTACAATAATGAGATGAGTAAATGAAATGGGAGGAAAAATGAGGCTATTACCTATAAGAAAAATATCACGTCAGTCTAAGAGACTAGCGCTTTTTTTGACTTTTTGTGCAGGATATGTAGATGCCTATACGTTTATTGTGCGAGGGAATACTCTTGTAGCTGGACAAACTGGGAATGTCGTCTTTCTATCAGTGGGGCTCATTCAACACAATGTTTCAGATGCTAGTGCCAAAGTAATGACCTTGCTAGCTTTTATGATGGGGGTCTTTTTATTAACTGTTTATAAGGAAAAATTGAGAATTGTGAAAAAACCGATTCTGTCACTGATTCCTTTGGCAATCTTATCAATCATTATTGGTTTTGTGCCGCAAACTGTGGATAATATCTATCTAGTACCGCCCTTGGCCTTTTGTATGGGCTTGGTGACAACTGCTTTTGGTGAGGTTTCGGGTATTGCCTACAATAATGCCTTTATGACAGGAAATATCAAACGGACCATGCTAGCTTTTGGAGATTATTTCAGAACTAAGCACACTCCTTTTTTGCGTGAAGGTTTCATATTTGTTAGCTTGCTTACTAGTTTTGTCCTTGGAGTGGCTTTTTCGGCCTATTTGACGATTTTCTATCAGGAAAAGACCATTCTTGGTGTTCCTATTATGATGAGCATTTTTTACCTCAGCATGCTTTTTGCCTCTTGGCGGAAAAAAGTACAAGAAAAAGCTTCATTTTAGGTGTTATTACTTGTAAGAAAATAGGAGATATGCTA
>CAUQGR010000094.1:0-2719 GCA_963517545.1 uncultured Streptococcus sp.
TATTTCCTTGACCAAGTCCTCAATTTGAACCTGCTTTAAGACCAAATCATCATGGAAACTTTCTAAACGCAGGTACTGTAAGACTAGATTGGTATAGGAATCGATTTTGAAAATTTCCTGTTCTAATTGCTGCTTCAGTTGGCGGTCGACCACTTCTGCAACTAAGAGTTGACTAGCCGCAATGGGGGTCTTTATCTGATGGACCCACAAGGTATAGTAATCCAACAAATCCGTCAGTTTTCTTTCTGCGTCAGACCTCTGCTGATAGAGTTCCATCTCACGCGCTTCTAATTTTTCAGCCAAGGCTCTTTCCAAAGGAGACTGTGCTTCCCTCTCACCATAGAGAAGTTCCTGACGATAGACCTGCATTTCTACCAATATGTCCCAAGCGAAAAATAAGATGGTTACAAAGCAACACAGGAGGAAAAAGTAGAGAAAGTAAATTCCCAAACTGGCAAATAAAAACTGAAAGAGCAAAATCAGAAATGTTAAAGAAAGCAGATAGACAAACAGACGACTACGGGAGCGCAGATAGGCTAGAAAAAATTGTTTCCAATCAAGCATGCTTTAATCCGTACCCTATCCCTTTCTTGGTCTCGATAAATCCTACCAAGCCCTGCTCTTCCAACTTTTTACGCAATCGAGCCACATTAACAGATAGGGTATTATCATCAATGAAAAAGTCACTGTTCCAAAGTTCCCGCATGAGATCGTCACGCGCTACGATATTGCCCGCATGCTCAAACAAAACTCGTAAAATCTGGAATTCGTTCTTGGTCAAATTCAAGACTTGCCCTTGATAATGTAAATCCATTGATTTGGTATTGAGGATAACACCAGCATATTCCAGTAAACTCTCGTCACGCCCAAACTCATAGGAACGACGCAACAAGCCCTGAACTTTGGCTAAAAGAACCTGCTGGTCAAAAGGCTTGGTCACAAAGTCATCCGCGCCCATATTGATTGCCATGACAATATCCATAGCCTGGTCTCTCGAAGACAGAAACATGATGGGCACCTTGGAAATCTTGCGAATTTCCTGACACCAGTGATAGCCATTAAACAAAGGCAGCCCAATATCCATGAGGACCAGATGAGGCTCCGACTGGACAAAAAGACTCAAAACTTCCATAAAGTCTTCTACCAGCACCACTTCAAATCCCCATTCAGAGAGCATTTTCCCGACCTGTTGACGAATAACCTGATCATCTTCTACTAATAAAATCTTGTGCATGCGCTCCTCCTTTTCTATTATTATAACAGATTTTTCCATGCTAGAAGGGCTGAATTTGGGAATAGGAACTATAATTTTTGTAGTAGATAAATCCTCTATAGATATTATGGAGCCTATTTTGTTGAAAAAATCTCATAAGAACTATAATGAAAACAGCAGATGATTCATCAGGGAGTTACTTATGAGATTTGTTAAAAATTCACAGAATTGCTTAAATTAAAAGAATCAAATATTAAAACTTCCTCTATTTTTACAACCGACATTTACATAGAGATTCGTACTAAACTTGATCATACTGCTCTTTTGCCCCATCATTTCAAGGAAAGATAATCCAATATGATCTCCAAAAAAGCTATTAAGTTTATTGCCATATATATTACTTACATAGCAATATTTAAAATACTTTTTCATAATGCTAAAATTATTCTTTACCATTTTTATGAAAAACTCCTGTTACTATCAATTTTGAAATTTCATGCTCAATTTTTTCTTTTTCTAACACTCAATCCCAAACTCAAGAGAAGTCCTATTGAACCAAGAACAAATAAGTTGTTATCATCAATACTTGAAGTCCTTGGTAACTCCTTAGCAGAATTTACTAATTTTCTATCAGAACTAAGAATCATGTTCTCATTCGAAGGAATGAGAAGTGTTTTCTTGTCCTCCTCTCCTTCTATAGCTTTGATCCCTATTAAGACAACTTGATTAATCGGTTCTTTGGTAATATTGTTAGATAGCACACGACGTGTTTCTACACCATTGTCACTACTAATTTCTGTAATGATGGTACGCTGACCTTTCTCTCCTGCAATCAAGATCTTAGTTTGACCTTTTGGTAAGCTAGCACTATCCCTATATTCAGTAGTAAAGTCAGTCTCCTCTATACGGGTTTCCACACTTGGTTTTTCAACCATTGGCGATAGAGGACCATCTTCTGGAATAGTACGACCGATAACCTTCACACCCTGATAGATGATTGTTGGGGTTGCTTCTTGCACAATTTCACTGGTTTGAGAAAGGATAATTCCAGTACGTATACCGTGGTCTGTTTCATAGATAGTGATAATCTTACGCTGACCTGCACGACCTTGAACAGTCTGACTTTGACCTTTCAGGAGTGAAGGGTCTTCTCGGTACACAAGTACTGGTGCGATTTCTTCTGTGCTAATAACGTTTTCTCGACTCTTAATAGGCTTAGTACCAACTAGGGTAATTTCAGGTTGAGAGGCCACTACATTTTCCTCACGGACAGAGAGAACCTTGTCTGTTTTCACGCCATCTAATGTTTGGTATAGCTTCACAACAGTCTTAGAACCTGCACGACCTGACTGTTTCAGCTGAGTTTGATCTGTATAGAGATCAGAGCTAACCTCAGTCAAGCGTTCGTAAGGAATTGATACCGTTTCACGAACTTCTTCTTTCCCTTCTACAGCTTTGATCCCTATTAAGACAACTTGATTAATCGGTTCTTTGGTAATATTGTTA
>CAUQGR010000095.1:0-2709 GCA_963517545.1 uncultured Streptococcus sp.
CAGACTTCTTTGAGCCCAATCACTTGTACGACCTCTATGTTTACCCAGAAATGGATATTCAGTCTGTGAAGGAAAGAGCTTGCAAACATCTAGGAGCACCCTACAATGCTTCTTTCTATCCAGATGGAAAAGGTTTTTACTGTTCCCAGTATATGGCAGAAATCCTACCGATTTTTGAAACGATTCCCATGAAATTTGGGGATGGGGAGCAGGAGATTAGTGACTTTTGGAGAGAGTATTACAGAGAACTAGGCTTGCCTGTTCCTCTGAACCAAGCTGGGACCAATCCTAGTCAGTTGGCAGCATCGCCTCTGTTAGAATGTAAAGAAAGGAATCTTCATGATTCAGATTTTTAATCCCTCTCGTTTGACGAGACAGCCATTTTTTGGAGAATTGATCCGCTATCTGGACCAGCATGATGATGTGATTCTACGGGAAATCAAGGCTCAATTTCCAGAAGTAGCAGTTGATAAACTCATGGAAGAATATATAAAGGCTGGCTTGATTCTACGTGAAAATAAGCGTTATTACCTCAATCTTCCTATGCTGGAGTCCCTTGATAGTCTCGAACTGGACCAAGAAATTTTTGTCAGAGAAGATAGTCCAGTCTATCAAGCCTTGTCGGAGCAGAGTTTTGAGACGGAATTGCGAAATCAGACTAATGCAGCTATTTTAGTTGAAAAGACGGACTTTGCGCGAACAAAAATGACCCTGTCCAATTATTTCTACAAGGTCAAAAATCAGTATCCTTTGACGGAAAAACAGCAGGAACTTTACGATATTTTGGGAGATGTCAATCCTGAGTATGCTCTCAAATATATGACAACTTTTTTGTTGAAGTTCCTCAAAAAAGATCAGCTCATGCAGAAACGCCGTGATATCTTTGTGGACAGTTTAGTGGTCTTGGGCTATATTGTCCAAAATGAAGATGGAAAGTATGAGTTGGCCGTCGATTTTGATAAGGACAGATTAACTTTCTACTTGGTCTGATTTCTTGTTTCTGAGCACATTGTTTGACTTTCCTTAGTATTCGGTATAAACTATATGTAACCGGTAACACATATCGGAATAAACTAAAGGAGACAATCATATGTCACTTGAAAACAAATTGGAACAAGCAACAGGCGCTATCAAAGAAGGATTTGGTAAAGTTACTGGGGATGGCAAGACTGAAGCAGAAGGCGCTGTAGAAAAGACAGTTGCTAAGGCAAAAGAAGTAGTTGAAGATGCTAAAGGTGCTGTAGAAGGTGCCGTTGAAGGTTTGAAAAACGCTTTTAAATAAAAATAGAAAAAATCAAGGGTTTCGTTTCCCTTGATTTTTTTACGATCCTTATAAATAATTTTCTGCGACGGCTGCATCTCCTGGATAGGCTTCTTTCTTGCCTTGGACGATTTGGTAGCAATCGGCTCCCTTACCAGCAATAATGACAGCATCTAATTCTTGATTTGTGATAGCCATAGCTGCCTTGATGGCTTCTTGGCGATCCGCAATTTTTTCAACAGGATGATTGATGTAGCTACTAATTTCATCTGCAATGGCCATTGGGTCTTCATAGTTAGGGTCATCAGCAGTCAGAAAGACTTGAATCTCAGGATGTTGATTGAGAAGAAGTCCAAAGTCTTTGCGACGACTTTCTCCCTTATTTCCTGTCGAACCCAGAACCAGAGTAATTTTTCCAGTTTGATGAGTTTCAACAACATTGATGAGTTTTTTGAGACTGTCACCATTGTGGGCATAGTCGATGAAGACCTTGGCTCCATTTTTCTGGGTGAGGACTTCCATACGACCAGGAACGCGGGTTGCAGCGATACCTTTTTTGATGTCCTCAAGACTAGCTCCGAGACGGAGGCAAGCAAGTCCAGCAGCAACGGCATTTTCTTGATTGAAGTAGCCAATGAGTTGGATATCATAATCTCCAGCGAGTTTACCCGTAGCTGAAAAGCTAAAGGCTTTGGAATTCTCGATTTGGTTATCAGACTGGCTACCGTAGAAATCATGGTCTTGATTTTCCACCTGTTCTTTTAGTACAGAGAAGTGGTCCATGTCACTGTTAATGATGACTGCTCGGCTATTTTTCATCAAGAGACGCTTGTGGTAGAAGTAGTCTTCAAAGCTAGGGTGTTCAATCGGGCCGATATGGTCGGGGCTGATATTGAGGAAAACTCCCACATCAAAGGTTAGACCATAGACACGTTTGACCAGATAGGCCTGACTGGAGACCTCCATGATGAGGTGGGTGCGGTCATTTTGCACAGCTTGATTCATCATGTCAAATAGGTCAATGCTCTCAGGAGTTGTCAATGCAGACTTAAAGAAAGTCTTGCCATCTAAAGTTGTGTTCATGGTCGACAACATTGCAGGTCGATGCCCTTGAGATAAGATGTTATAGGCGAAATAGGCTGCTGTTGTCTTACCCTTAGTACCAGTAAAGGCAAGGAGTTTGAGTTTTTTCTGTGGATTGCCATAAAACTCCATGGCAATCAAACTCATTGCTTTCTTGATATCGCTGACGATAATGGCAGGAATACCAACCTCATAGTCTTTTTCAGCCACATACCAATCGAGTCCTTGAGAGATTGCTGAAAGAAGAAATTCCTTCTTAAAGGCAGCACCTTTAACGAAAAAGAGGCTCTTTTCTTTGGCCTTGCGACTGTCATAGCAGATGGTGTCAAATACGACATGGCTGTAGTTGTAGTGATAATGTCCTT
>CAUQGR010000096.1:0-2545 GCA_963517545.1 uncultured Streptococcus sp.
CTTGCACTCTTCGCAGTGGGTATTGTGGCACATGTTCTTCACATCATGTAATCAAACAACTTAAAAGGAACCAGGTTCTAAACCTGATTCCTTTTTTCTATGCTTTTATACTCTTCAAAAATCAAATTCAAACCACGTCAGCGTCACCTTACCATACTCAAGTACAGCCTGCGGCTAGCTTCCTAGTTTGCTCTTTGATTTTCATTGAGTATTATTCTGCCAAGGCTCCCATTGGATCCCACGGTGCAAGTACAATTGGTTCTGCTTCATTGGCAGCTTGTTCTTCTGCTGTTAACAATTCCTTACGGACAACGATTTGGTATGTGTATTCGTCCATCCAAGCGTCTGAGGCAACAAAGTAACCATCTGTACCGACCTTGTCTCCCCATGAGTTTTCAACCTTCCACTTGGTTGACTTGCCATTTTCATCCAAATCAACACCTGTCAAGACCATGGCGTGGGTCATCAAGCTTTCGCTGTAGTCCAAACGTCCAGCCTTGTCTTGAGTGAGTTTAATGTCCATGCTTGATTCAAAGTCATAAACATCTGTCGCAAGGATTCCAGCTTTGCGGTTGCTGAGCTGGCCGACATCAGAACCAAACCAAACAGTCTCACCTGCTTTCATTTGGGCAATCGCCAATTCTTTCAAGCGTTCCATCGGTACGTTGATGTAACGAACGGCACGGCTACCAACCACATTTCCCAACATCTCAACTGTGTAAGATTGGCCGTAAGGCTTGTCAGCAGTTGGAGCATTGATAACAGAAACGTAGTCTTCTAGAGGAAGATTGACATATTTCTTGTAAAATTCTTGTGGTGTAATACCCTTTTCGCTTTGATAGTTGTTATCCTTATCACGATAAGCAAAGTCAAATTTACGTGGTGGAAGTCCTAGTGACATGGCAAGGAAGTTAAAGATCTCTTGCAAGAGGTCTTCTTTCTTAGCTTGGACAGTCGCTTGATCTGCACCAGAAGCAAGCAAGTCACGCAAGATTTGAGCATCTTGGCGAAGCAATTTGTTAAGGATTGCATTTAGCTCACGGCTGCTGCTAGATGAAACGGACTCAGGGTAAACTGACTTAGGCACGACACCGTATTTCTCAAAGAGAGAAACGACCATATCCCACTGACCGCCATCTTGTTGTGGAGTTTGAAGTAGGAATTTAACCTTACGGCTAGTTAGGTCTTGGTCTGCAGTCGCAATCACTTGCTCCAAGAACCAGTTTGATTTCTCATATTTGTCCCAGAAGAAGGTATGGGCCTGTGACAACTCAAAGTTTTCCAATTTGTATTGAGAGATGAGTTTGTGACGGAAGGTGTTGAGAGCCGCAAACATCCAGCAACGACCAGACGCTTTCTGGTTTGTTACCTTGTCCTTGGTCAAGTCCAATGAGAAAACAGGTGTGTTGTTTACATGGCTTTGGCGACGTTCTAGGGCTGCAAAAATTCCGTTGTGGCTAGCAGCATTTTCAATCGCTTGGTATTTGACATTTGCTTCATAGTTGGCAAATAATTTATCAGTAAATGATTCTTGAATCGCGTTCATAGATTCCTCCTTTTATTCTACAGTCTATTATAACTCTTTTCACAAAGGAAGCAACTGAAAAACATAAAAGGCAAGGATATTCTTCCTCACCTTTTCGAATATAAATCCAATTAAGCAATACTCGCAAGGAGAACTTCTAACTCCTCCTTGGTCAAACGACGCCATTCTCCTCGTTGCAAGTTCTCGTCTAAAATCAGAGTTCCCATAGTCAAACGTTGTAGGTCCACTACTTCCTTGCCACAGTAAGCCACCATACGCTTAACCTGATGGAACTTCCCTTCTGCAATAGTCACACGGATTTGGCTTTGATTCTTTTCTGTATCTATGGAAACAAGCTCCAGTCTAGCGGGCTGACAGGTAAAATCCTTAAGAGGAATACCCTTAGCAAATGTCTCCACATCTTCTTGGGTCATAATTCCTTTGACTTGTGCCTGATAGATCTTATCCACATGACGCTTGGGTGAAAGAAGAGCATGTGCCAACTGACCATCATTGGTCAGGAGCAGGAGTCCATGCGTATCAATATCCAAGCGCCCTACTGGAAAAACCTCCTTGGTCCGAGTAATATCACCCAGCAAGTCCAACACGGTTCTGTGCTTGGGATCCTCAGTCGCTGAAATAACTCCTTGGGGCTTGTTCATCATGTAGTAGACAAATTCTTCATACTCCAGCACTTGCCCATCAAAGCGAATCTTATCTCTTTCTTCATCAATCTGCAATTTAGCTGATTTTTCTTTTTTACCATTTACCGTCACGCGCCCAGCCTTGAGCAAGTTTTTGACCTCAGTCCGACTTCCCACAGCGCAGGCAACTAAAAATTTATCTAATCTCATAGAACTATTATATCATACTCAAAAGGAGGCTGTCTCAATGACCAACCTCCTTTTCGTTTCATACTCTTCAAAAATCTCTTCAAACCGCGTCAACGTCGCCTTTCCGTATAGATGTTACTGACTTCGTCAGTTCTATCTGCAACCTCAAAACAGTGTTTTGAGCTGA